>NZ_JBSGBF010000054.1:0-52435 GCF_053601115.1 Streptomyces sp. NPDC004788 | reverse complement strand
CGTGTTCGGGGGGGATCGGCGGGTTGGGGTGACGGCGGGCCGGCCGGGTGCCGCGTGGAGCCCCTACCCGGGCGGGTGGGGGCTCCACGCGTGGGGGCGGGTGGCCGTCAGCCGTTGCCCGAGAGGTCGATCGACTTCGTGCGCTCGGCCTTGGTCTTGCCGCGCAGCGCGTCGCGCATGACGAAGGCGACGTCGTCGGCGGAGACCTGGTGCTTGGTGCCGTCGCCCTTGGTGATCATGACGCCGTCGAAGACGCCGTCGAGGAGCTCGTCGATCGCCTTCTTGTCGTAGACCTCGACCAGGCGCCCGTCGACGGCCTTCATGGAGAGGATCTTCGGCAGCGATCGGTTCGGGCCGAAGTCGATCTTCTTGCCGCCGGCCTCGATGGTGATGATGCCGGACATGGCGGGCCGGGCGAACTCCTCCATGGCCCGGTCCAGCTCGGCCTTGGTGATGGTCGGCTGGCGGGTGACGACGGGGAGCTCGACGGTCTTGGTGAGACCGGTCTGGACCTGGGCCCGGTAGGCGTCCTTGACCGAGATCATGGCGCGCTGGACGTCGATGCCCTTGCCGGGCTTGCCCTCGACCGGGGTGGCCTTGCCCGGGGAGAAGAGGATGGTGCCCTCGGTGACCGAGCCGGAGCTGCCGGAGAGGTCGGTGAGGGCGACGGCCAGCTTCTCCTCGTCGATCGGGAAGACCGGCTGGGCGACGCGCTCGCCGCCGAACAGGGAGCCGATGACGGAGACCGGGTTGTAGTCGCTGCCGGAGGCGGCGCGCACGGTCTCCTGGGTGTCCAGGGCGAGGCCGGCCTTGTCCGGGGCGAGTTCGACCTTCTTGCCGCCGACGCTGAGCTGGAGCGGGGCGTCGGCGCGCTTGCCGAGCGCCGCGTCGAGCTTCGCGACGGCCTCCTCCTTCGTGCCGCCGCCGACGTCGACGCCGAGCACGGTGGTGCCCTTGGGGACGTCGGAGTGGTTGAGGAGCAGTCCCGCGCCGTAGGCCACGCCGGCGAGGCCGACGACGCCGACGCAGGCCAGGACGAGCTTGGAGCGCTTCTTCACGGGCTTGGCCGTGGACGCCGGGGTCGGGCGCGGGGCGGCCGGGGCGGGGGCCGGGGCCGGGGCCGGGGTCGGGGCCTCGTCGCGCTCGGGGAGACGCGGCGTCAGGTCCGGGCCGTCGGGCCGGCCGAAGGGCACGCCGCTGTTCAGGGTGGCGCCGGAGACGTTGCCGCCGCCACCGGTCAGCGGTCCGGTGACCGGGCCCGGGACGGGCGCCGGGGGCTGCGGGGTGAGGACCGCGGTGTCGTCGGACAGGCGAGGCGCGCCGTCCGCGTACACCGGACCGGCACCGGGCTGGCCCGCGCCGGGCTGGCCCGCACCGAGCCGGCCCGCGCCCGTCTGACCGCCCTGGGGGCCCTGAGGCTGACCGCCCCGCGGGCCACCCGGCCGTCCGCCCTGCGGCTGACCGCCACGGGGCGCGCCGCCGCGCGGCCGGCCCGGGGCCGCGACCATGCTGCTGCCGCCCGTGACGGGGCCGGTGGTGGGGCCGGCGGGGGCCGCGGGGCCGCCGAGGACGGGCGTGCCGGCGGCCGGCGTGTGGCCGGGGCCGTCGTCGTACAGCGGGTTGGCGGGCGCGGCGGCCGTCGGGTCGATGACGGGGCTGCCGTGCGCGGGCGTCTGCTGGGGGCCACCGGTCGGCAGGGTGACGATCGGCATGCTCTGGGTGGTGCCGGCGCCGGACGGGACGCCGTCGGAGGCGGAGCCGGTGAAGCCGGGGGCGCCGGTGGACGCCGAGGGGCCCGCGCCGAGGGCGCGGGGGCCCGCGGGGGCCGCCGGGGCGGGCGCGGGCTTCGGCGCGGGAGCGGCGGGCGCGGGCGCTGCCGGGGAGGACTTGCGCGGGGCGAACCAGTCGCTGGCCGGCTTCTCCTCCACCGCGGCCGGCTCCGGCTCGGCGGCCGGCTCCGGACGGACGGGCTCGGGCTCGGGCCGTACGCCGGAGGCGATGCGCTCGACGTCGGCGGCGCGCGCGGCGGCGACGGCCCGGTCGTCGACGGGGGTGCCGCCCTCGCCGACCGGCTTGCGGACGACGACGGGCGGGATCGGCCGCGAACCCGGGATGTTGATCCGGATCCGGGTGGTCAGCGTGGTTTCCGTCTTGGGCTCCTCCGGCAGCGCGCCGGCGGCGTCCTCGGCGCCCTCCTGGCCGGGGCGGAACCCGTACGGCGGAGTGCCCGAGGGGTACGCGGCCCCGCCGCGCCCCTGGGCACCGGAGGACGAACGGTCTGTCTCTCGACCAGTTTCACGACTCAAAGCAGGATCTCCCGGTTGACTCCGCCGCCCGCTCTTGCTGACGCTCGTGGTGATCCGGGCGGTCGGCGGCGCGCACCACCATACTGGCCGCCGCCGATCCGCACCCGACCCGGCGTGGATCCGCCATGGGCAATCCGGCCGAAGTCAAGACACTCCCCCGTCATTTCGGCCACGACCAACTCGGCCTTTTCGCAGGGGTGGTCGCGGGGTCGCTCACACGGTCGGCGGGGCCAGCCGACTCATGGTGGCGCACATCACAGCGACGGCCATGCCGCCGAGCAGGAACACCATCTCGCCGAGCCCGCCTCCGAACAGGCCGTCGCCTTCCGGGCGTCCGAAGCTGAGCAGCACGATGGCGACCAGCCAGCCGGCGCCCGCCGCGGCGACGCCGAGCTGGTTGCCGGTGGCGCGCCGGCCGGCGTAGAAGACGGCGGCCGTGGCGAGCAGGGCGAGGAGCAAACCGGCGGGGAACCAGGCGGCTTGGACGAGCGAGCCGGCGGCGCCGACGAGGGCGCCGACGACGAACAGCCCCGCGTACCAGGCATATCGGGCGCCCGCGCTGATGCCGCCGCTGACGCCGCTCATTCGCCCGCTCCGGTCCCGATGGCCCCGTCGGCCCCGGCGAGCCCGGCGAACAGGTCGGTCTCGCGTTCGCCCGCGGGCGCGCCCGACTCGCCCCGCACCAGCTCGTAGTACTCGGTGGTCTGGATGGGCTGGCCCAGGTTGTTGGAGAGGGCGAAGAAGGGCCCGTCGACGGCGATCTGGGTGGCGTGGACGGCCATGGCGGCCGTCTTGCGGGCCGCGTGCGCGGTCCCGCCGGCGATCTCCGTGGTGATCCGGGACGGGTCGACGACGCCGGGCAGGTCGTCGATCTCGGCCGCGGCCGGGAAGACGGAGCCCTCGGCGCTCAGCCGCGCGAAGCCGGCCTCGGCGACCGGGCGCGGGATCCGGTTCCAGTAGATCTTGGCGATGGTGTGGGCGGGGCCGAGGTCCGGGCGGTACGCGGGGTCGGCGGCGAGCTCGGCGGCGCGCATGGCGACCCGGTGGGCCTGGATGTGGTCGGGGTGGCCGTAGCCGCCGTCGGGGTCGTAGGTGACGAGGACCTGAGGGCGGGTCTCGCGGACGATCTCGACGAGGTACGGGGCGGCCGCGTCGACGTCGGTGTTCCAGAAGGCGCCCGGGCGGTGGTTCTGCTCCGCGCCCATCATCCCGGAGTCGCGGAAGCGTCCGGGGCCGCCGAGGAAGCGGTGGTCGGTGACGCCCAGCTCCTTCATGGCGGCGGCGAGTTCGCCGGCGCGGTACTCGCCGAGCCGGTCCTCCCGGTCGGGCGCGAGGTGGGCGAGCTCGGGCGGGATGACCTCGCCCTCCTCGCCCAGGGTGCAGGTCACCAGGGTCACGAGGGCGCCCTCGGCCGCGTACCTGGCCATGGTGGCGCCGTTGTTGATCGACTCGTCGTCCGGGTGCGCGTGCACGAGGAGCAGACGACGGGCTGGGAGATCCGTCATGGCCCCACCCTACGAGGCGGGACCACGCGGAAGCCCACAGGTCAGAACTTGAGGCCGCCGATCATGCTCGCCACGTTCGTCGTGAGCGTGCTGATCGAGGGGGCGATGGAGGAGCTGGCCAGGTAGAAGCCCAGGAGCGCGCAGACCGCGGCGTGCCCGGCCTTGAGCCCGGATTTCCGGATCAGCAGGAAGACGACGATCGCCAGCAGCACCACCACCGAGATCGAGAGTGCCACGGCGGTTCACCTCCACACTTCTTCGGTCGGACGTTCGGTTGGCCGTTCGATTGGCATGTGCCCGATGGATGCTTACCCACCTAGCGCTACGGATCATAACTATCCGTGCCATCGCATCGATCGGTGTACGGGGGCATGAGGGGGCGCACGGACGCTAGTTTCGGTCACATGACTTCGTCTCACGAACAGATCTCGTTTCCTCGCCAGTACGCCAGGACACAGCGGTTCACTCTGGGCGCACCGCGTGCGTTCAGCGTGTCGCCGGACGGTGAGCGGGTGGTGTTCGTGCGCTCCGGTTCGGGGACGGACCGGACGCACGGGCTGTGGGTGCTCGACCTGAGGGAGGGCGTGGAGCGGCTCGCGGCGGACCCGGAGGCGCTGCTCGCGGGCGCGGCCGAGGAGTTGTCGCCGGAGGAGCGGGCGCGCCGGGAGCGCGTCAGGGAGGGCTCCGCGGGGGTCGTGGGCTACGCGGTGGACGGGGCCGTGGAGTTGGCGGCGTTCGCGCTGTCGGGCCGGCTCTTCGCGGCGGAGCTGCGGGCGGGCACGGCCCGCGAACTGCCGGTGCCGGGCCCGGTGATCGACCCGCGGCCGTCGCCGGACGGGCGTTTCGTGGCGTACGCGGCGGGCGGGGCGCTGCGGGTGACCGGGGCGGACGGGACGGGTGACCGGGCGCTCGCGGAGCCGGATCCGGCGACGGAGGCGGACGGCGTCACGTACGGGCTCGCGGAGTTCGCGGCCTCGGAGGAGATGGCCCGTACCCGGGGCTTCTGGTGGGGGCCGGACTCGGACCGGCTCCTGGTCGCGCGGGTGGACGAGCGGCCGGTGAAGCGCTGGTGGATCGCGGATCCGGCGCATCCCGGACGGGAGCCGCAGCGGGTCGCCTACCCGGCGGCGGGGACGGCGAACGCGGAAGTCCGGCTCTTCGTCGTGGATCTGTCCGGAAACCGCACCGAGGTCTTGTGGGACCGGGGCACCTTCCCGTATCTGGGCCGGGTCCACTGGTCGTCGGAGGGCGCTCCGCTGCTGCTCGTGCAGGCGCGGGACCAGCGGACGCAGGCGTATCTGGCGGTCGACCCGGAGTCGGGGGCGACGACGACGGTGCGCGTGGACGAGGACCCGGCATGGCTGGAACTCTTCGCCGGGGTGCCGGCCTGGACGGCGGACGGGCGGCTCGTGCGGATCACGGACGAGGACGGGGTGCGCGCGCTCGCGGTCGGCGACCGGGTGCTGACGGACGCCCGGCTGCACGTACGGGCGGTGCTCGACGTCGGTGCGGAGGATGTCCTGATCTCGGCGTCGGCGGGAGAGGCGGCCGGGTCGGACGGGCCGGACGGGTCGGCCGGGTCGGACGGACCTTCGGGGACCGGTGAGATCCATGTGTACCGGGTGAGCGAACGGGGCGTGGAGCGGGTCTCCGAGGCGCCCGGCGTGCACGCGGCCGCGCGGTCCGGCGCGGTCATGGTGCTGTCCTCGGCCCGGCCGGACGCGCCGGGGAGCGTGGCGCGGGTGCTGCGGGACGGCAAGCAGCTGGCCGAGGTCGTCTCGTACGCGCAGCGGCCGGTGCTCTCGGCGCGGGCGCGGCTGGTCGAGGCGGGCGAGCGGCGGATCCCGTGCGCGGTGCTGCTGCCCTCGTGGTGGTCGGCGGGCGACGGGCCGCTGCCGGTGCTCATGGATCCGTACGGCGGTCCGCACGGGCAGCGGGTGCTCGCCGCGCACAACGCGCATCTGACCTCGCAGTGGTTCGCCGAGCAGGGCTTCGCGGTGGTGGTGGCGGACGGGCGCGGCGTGCCGGGCCGCTCCCCCGCCTGGGAGAAGGCGGTCCGCGACCGGCTCACGCTGGCGCTCGACGACCAGGTGGCCGCCCTTGAGGCGCTCGCCGCCGACTTCCCGCTGGACCTGGGGCGGGTGGCGATCCGCGGCTGGTCCTTCGGCGGCTATCTCGCGGGGCTCGCGGCGCTGCGGCGGCCGGACGTGTTCCACGCGGCCGTGGTGGGCGCGCCGGTGACGGACTGGCGGCTGTACGACACCCACTACACCGAGCGCTATCTGGGCCTGCCGGACGAGCAGGAGTCCGTCTACGCGGCGAACTCCCTGGTCACGGACGCCGGCCTAGTGGACGCGCGGGAGCCGGCCCGGCCGATGATGATCGTGCACGGCCTCGCCGACGACAACGTGGTGGCCGCGCACACCCTGCGCCTCTCCTCCGCGCTGCTCGCGGCCGGCCGGCCGCACGAGGTGCTGCCGCTGTCGGGCGTCACGCACATGACGCCGCAGGAGCAGGTGGCGGAGAACCTGCTGCTGCTCCAGGTGGACTTCCTCAAGCGGGCGCTGGGTCTCGGCTAGAGGGTGTCCGGCCCTGATCCGCCGGACAGGCCCCAGGGGGAGGGGTCACCAGCCGGGCGGGCGGTGGGCGGGCGGGGCCGGCGGGAGGGCGGCGACGGGGCGGTAGGGGACCCGGCGGGGCTGCCAGGAACGGCCGAGGAGCACGAGCACCGCGAGCCCGGCGAGCAGCGCGTAGCCGGCGGCGAGGTCGTACAGGCGGGCGTAGAGGTCCGGTTCCGGCACGAGCGGTGGCCGGCCGGACCGCAGCGCCGTGGCGACCCCGCCGGCTCCGGCGCCGGCCAGGAGCAGTCCGCCGATCAGGCCGAGCGGCCGGGTGTGCCGGGCCCGCGCGAAGGCGCTGCCGGCGGCGGCGAGGAGGAGCAGGACGAGGACGGCGTCGAGCCAGCCGGGCGGTACGGCGAGGGAGGGCAGGAGCAGGGCGGGCGCGCCGGTGAAGCGGCTGATCGTGTACTCGGGCGGCAGGAGCGCGGCCCAACGCGCCTCCCAGGCCGCCCACATCAGTCCGCCGCCCGCGCACAGGATCCCGGCGGCGACGGCGGGTCCGGTACGGGGCCGGGCGGGCGCCCGGTCAGCCCCGTCGCCGCTCGCACCGTTCCGGCCCGTGCCCTCCCGGCCCGTGCCCTCTCGGCCCGCGCCCTCCCGGCCGGCGGCCGCGGTGACGGCGAGTCCGGTGGCGAGCCCGAGGCTCAGCAGTGTGGTGACGAGCGCCTCCACTCCGGAGGCCCACAGGCCGGGCAGGCGCAGCGCGAGCGTGGTGACTCCGGTGACGGCGAGCGCGGGTCCGGCGAGCGGGGAGCGCAGGGCGGTGACGGCGGTGACGGCGTACGCGACGAGCAGGAGCGGGTCGACGAACGAGGTCGCCGTGGTGCCGTGCACCCGGACGGTGGGGTCGCCCGCCCAGTAGCGGAGGAGTTCGGGGGTCGGGCCGAAGGTCGCGAGGTCGCGCAGCAGCCAGACTACGAGGACGAGCGCGAGCGCGCCGCACAGGGCGGCGCCGGTGAGACGTGCCGTACGTGTCACAGTCACGGAGCCGATACTCACGGTTGCCGACGACCGAAACAAGGAGTTCCGCATAGCCGGGGGCATATGCGTCACGTCGATGCGGGCGGGGTGGTCAACCGGGGCGACATCGTGCGCCCCGGTTGACCGAACGGCACCCGCACGGCCGTACTGGATACAGGATCCGGAGTCCGTATATCGGATCCGATTCCATCAAGTTGCCTCCGCGTTAAGGCGCTTCGGGTTCCTCCGGCGGCACCACCGTCTTCTCCTCCGCGAAGTGGCACGCCGAGTCGTGCTTCGCCGGGCTGTCCGTCAGCCGGAACTCCGCGGGGACCGCGAGCAGCGGGACCTCCAGTGCGCACCGCTCCCGCGCCTTCCAGCACCTCGTACGGAAGCGGCAGCCGGACGGGATGTTGGCCGGTGAGGGGACGTCGCCGGCCAGGAGGATGCGCTCGCGGTGCTCGCGCGCCTCCGGGTCGGGCACCGGGACCGCCGACAGCAACGCCTGGGTGTAGGGATGCGTCGGGTGCTCGTAGATCTCCGCATCGGATCCGATCTCCACGATCCGGCCCAGATACATGACCCCGACCCGGTCGGAGATGTGCCGCACGATGGACAGGTCGTGCGCGATGAAGACGTAAGACAGCTTGAACTCGTCCTGCAGCCGCGCCAGGAGGTTGACGACCTGCGCCTGCACGGAGACGTCGAGCGCCGACACCGGCTCGTCCGCGACGATGATCTCGGGCTGCAGCGCCAGTCCCCGCGCGATGCCGATGCGCTGGCGCTGGCCGCCGGAGAACTGGTGCGGATAGCGGTTGATGTACTCGGGGTTGAGGCCCACGACGTCGAGCAGGTCCTGCACCTTGCGGCGGCGCGAGCCCTTGGGCGCGACCTCCGGGTGGATCTCGTACGGCTCGCCGATGATGTCGCCGACCGTCATGCGCGGGTTCAGGGAGGTGTACGGGTCCTGGAACACCATCTGGATGTTGCGGCGCACGGCCTTCAGCGCCCGCGGCGACAGCTTGGTGATGTCCTCGCCCTTGTACGAGATGGAGCCGGAGGTCGGCGTCTCCAGGTTGACCAGCATCTTCGCGACCGTCGACTTGCCGCAGCCGGACTCGCCGACGATGCCGAGGGTCTCGCCGGTGGCGAGGTCGAAGTCGACGCCGTCGACCGCGCGGACCGCGCCGACCTGCTTCTTGAAGAGGATGCCCTGGGTCAGCGGATAGTGCTTGACCAGGTCGCGGACCTGGAGAATCGCCTCAGCCATGGAGGCACTCCTTCCAGAAGTGGCAGGCGCTGGAACGGGGTACGGGCGATTCGGTGACGTCGTACAGCGGCGGGACGTCGGTGCGGCACACGTCCTGGGCGAGCGGGCAGCGCGGGTGGAAGGCGCAGCCCGGCGGGATCTTCAGCAGGTTGGGCGGCAGGCCCTTGATCGCGTAGAGCTCCTGGCCCTTCTGGTCGAGCCGCGGGATCGACTCGAGCAGGCCCCTGGTGTAGGGGTGGGCGGGGGCCTTGTAGATCTCGTGGACGGGTGCCTGTTCGACGATCCGGCCCGCGTACATCACGGCGATCTTGTCCGCGACGTCGGCGACGACGCCGAGGTCGTGGGTGATGAGGATGAGGCCCATGTTGTACTCGCGCTGCAGCTCCGCGAGCAGGTCCATGACCTGGGCCTGGACGGTGACGTCGAGCGCCGTGGTGGGCTCGTCCGCGATGATCAGGTCCGGCTCGAGGGCGAGCGCCATCGCGATCATGATGCGCTGGCGCATGCCGCCGGAGAACTGGTGCGGATACTGCCCGACGCGCTCCTTGGCGGCGGGGATGCGCACCCGGTCCATCAGCTCGACGGCCTTGGCGCGGGCGTCCTTCTTCGACATCCCCTGGTGGACCCGGAACATCTCGCCGAGCTGTTCGCCGACGCTGAGCACCGGGTTGAGGGAGGACAGGGCGTCCTGGAAGATCATCGCCATCCTGGCGCCGCGGATCTTCCGCCGGTCGTCCTCCTTGAGCTTCAGCAGGTCCTGGTCCTGGAACAGGATCTCGCCCCCGCTGATCTTCCCGGGGGGCGTGTCGAGGATGCCCATGATCGCCTGCGCGGTCACGGACTTGCCGGAGCCGGACTCGCCGAGCACGGCGAGCGTCTCGCCGGCGTCGACGGAGTAGTTGACGCCGTTGACCGCCTTGGCCACCCCTTCCCGGGTGTGGAACTCCACGTGCAGATCGCGCACTTCGAGCAGCATGGTCGGCTACCTCAGCTTGGGGTCGAGGGCGTCGCGCACCGCGTCGCCGAGCATGATGAAGGCGAGCACCGTGATGGCGAGCGCGCCGGCCGGCCAGAGCAGCATGTGCGGCGCGTTGCGGACGTACTGGCTCGCCGAGGAGATGTCGATGCCCCAGGAGACGGTCGGCGGCTTCAGGCCGACGCCGAGGTACGACAGGGTCGCCTCCAGGGCGATGTAGGTGCCGAGCGCGATGGTCGCGACGACGATCACGGGGGCGACCGCGTTGGGCGTGATGTGCCGCAGCATCATCCGGGAGTTGGAGGCGCCGAGGGCCCGGGCGGCCTGGACGTAGTCGTTCTGTTTGGCGGTGATGACGGAGCCGCGGGCGATGCGGGAGACCTGCGGCCAGCCGAGCAGCACCATGAAGCCGATGACGGGCCAGACGGTGGAGCTGGTCACCACGGACAGCAGGACGAGGCCGCCGAGGACGACGGGGATGGCGAAGAAGACGTCGGTGAGCCGGGAGAGGATGCCGTCCCAGGCGCCGCCGAAGAAGCCGGCGAGCCCGCCGAGGACGCTGCCGAGCAGCGCGACGCCGAGGGTGGCGAGGACGCCGACGGTGACGGAGGTGCGGGCGCCGTAGACGACCCGGGTGTAGACGTCGCAGCCCTGGCCGTTGAAGCCGAAGGGGTGGCCGGGCTGGGAGCCCTCCTGGGCCTTGGAGAGGTCGCAGTCGAGGGGGTCTCCGGAGGCGATGAGCGAGGGCCAGATGGAGATGACGACCAGGAAGAGGATGACCAGCGCCGAGATGATGAAGACGGGGTTGCGGCGCAGGTCGTGCCAGGCGTCGGACCACAGCGAGCGCGGCTTCTTGTCGGGGCCGCCCTCGGGGCCGTCCAGAGCCCGTCCGCCGGAGGCGGCTGATGGACTCTGTTCCAGGGTCTCCGCGTCGGCGGTACCGAAGTCGGACGCGCCTCCGGCACCGGTCGAGGCCACGGCACGTCCTTCCTCGCCGTACGACTCCAGCGGCTCAAAGGGCTCAGGCATAGCGAATCCTCGGGTCGAGTACGGCGTACAGGAGGTCGACCAGCAGGTTGGCCAGGAGGAACACCAGGACGAGGACGGTCACGAAGCCGACGACGGTCTGGGTGTTCTGGCGGACGATGCCCTGGTACAGCTGGTAGCCCACGCCGTGGATGTTGAAGATCCGTTCGGTGACGATGGCGCCGCCCATGAGCGCGCCGATGTCGGCGCCGATGAAGGTCACCACGGGGATGAGGCTGTTGCGCAGCAGGTGACGGGTGATGACCCGGCGGCGCGGCAGGCCCTTGGCGACGGCCGTACGGACGTAGTCGGCGCGCTTGTTCTCGGCGATCGAGGTCCGGGTGAGCCGGGTGACGTACGCGAGCGAGACGGAGGCGAGGACGAGTCCAGGGACGATGAGTTCGCTGAACGGCGCCTCGGGCGAGACCGCCGGTTTGATCCAGCCCCACTCCACGCCGAGCAGGTACTGGATGAGCAGACCGGTGACGAAGGTGGGCACGGAGAGGACCACCAGGGTCAGCAGCAGGACGGTGGTGTCGACGGGGCGGCCGCGCTTGAGGCCGGTGACGACGCCGAGGGTGATGCCGATGACGATCTCGAAGAGGATGGCGACGACGGTCAGCCGGATGGTGACGGGGAAGGCGTCGGCCATCAGCTCGGTGACCGGCTGGCCGTTGAAGGCGGTGCCGAAGTCGCCGGTGAAGACGTTGCCCATGTAGGTCAGGTATTGCTGCCAGACGGGCTTGTCGAGGCCGAACTCCTTCTTCAGCTGGGCGGCGGTCGCCGGATCGCACTGGCGCTCGCCGCACAGGCCCGCGATGGGGTCGCCCATCACGTTCACCATCAGGAAGATCAGCAGGGTGGCGCCGATGAAGACCGGGATCATCTGCAGCAGCCGCCGGATCACGTATCGACCCACGGGGGCCTCCAAAGGTGGGGAATCCGGGACGGGCGGGCGGGAGGAAGGAGCACGGCCCGGCGCGGGCGGAGGGCCGCGGGCCGGGCCGTACGCCGTCGGCCTGCTACGGCGTCACTTGACCTTGATCTCGTTGTAGACCGGGACGCTGAAGGGGTTCAGAGCCACGTTCTCGACCCGGTCCGAGTAGCCGGCGCTGCCGTTCTGGTACCAGAGCGGGATGGCGCCCATGTCGTTCTTGAGGACGCCCTCGGCCTGCTGGAAGAGTCCGACGGCCTTGGCGATGTCGGACTCGGCGTTGGCCTGGTTGACGAGCTTGTCGAACTGCGGGTTGGAGTACTTGCCGTCGTTGGACGAGGCGCCCGTGTAGTACAGCGGCTGCAGGAAGTTCTGGATCAGCGGGTAGTCCATCTGCCAGCCGGCCCGGAAGGGCCCGTTGAGCTTGGACTGGGTGACCTGGTTGCGGAAGTCGGCGAAGGTGCCGACGGGGTTGCCGACGCACGCCTTGTTGTTGCCGAGGGAACGGTTGATGGAGTTGCAGACGGCGTCCACCCACTCCTTGTGGGAGCCGGTGTCGGCGTTGTACGAGATCTTCATCGTGCCGCCGGGGATGCCGCCGCCCTCGGCGACGAGCTTCTTGGCCTCGGTGGGGTTGTACGAACAGAAGTCGCCGCAGACGTCCTTGTAGCCGCCCTTCTCGCCGAGGACGGGCGAGGTCCAGTCCTTGGCGGGGGTGCGGGTCTTGTTGAAGATCGTGTCGGTGATCTGCGTGCGGTCGATGGCCATGGACAGGCCCTGGCGCAGCTTGTTCTGGTTGGGCTTGTTCCACGCGGGGTCGTAGAACGGGAAGGCGATGGTCTGGATGATGCCGGCCGGGGTGTTGATGTAGCGGTCGCCGAGGTCGGCCGAGACGTTCTTGAGCTGCGAGGCGGGGATGTCGTCGACGAGGTCGAGGTTGCCGGCCGTCAGGTCGGTGTAGGCGGTGTTGTTGTCGGTGTAGACCTTGAGGGTGATGCCGCCGTTCTGGGCCTTGTCGTCGCCGGGGTAGCCGTCCCACTTCTTGAGGACCATCTGGGAGCCCCGGGAGTAGGAGTCCACGGTGTAGGGGCCGTTGCCGATGGGCTTGGCGAGCCAGCCGGCGTGGTCGTCGTAGAAGGCCTGGGGCAGCGGCGAGAAGGCCGCGTAGCCGAGGGTGTCGGGGAAGGTCGAGAACTTCTGCGTCAGCTTGACGGTGAAGGTCGTGTCGTTGACGACCTTCAGGCCGGACAGGGTGGTGGCGGTCGGCGAGCCCTTGTCGGGGTGGACCTTGTCGTAGCCCTCGATGTAGCCGAAGAAGTAGGCGTTCTTCTGGTTGTTCTTCAGGCCGGCGCCGTAGTTCCAGGCGTCGACGAAGGACTTGGCGGTGACCTTCTCGCCGTTGGAGAAGGTCCAGCCGTCCTTGAGGGTGATGGTGAAGTTGACCGAGTCGGTGGTCGTGATCTTGTCGGCGACCGCGTTCTCGGCAGCGCCGGTCTTCGGGTTGTAACGCTTGAGCCCGCGGAAGATCATGTCGAGGACCTTGCCGCCCTGGACCTCGTTGGTGTTCGCCGGTTCCAGCGGGTTCTGCGGGTCGCCCCACGAGGAGGTCACGACGCCGTTCGCGCCCCCGCCGCCGCCACCGCTGTCGCCGCCGCCGCAGGCGGTCGCCGCGAGGGCGACGGCGGTGGCCAGAGCGGCCCACTTGGCGTGCGTGGCTCCGCGCATGGAGTGCCTCCCGAATGTCCTGATGCTGACTTAGGCCCCAATATCACCTGATATTGACGGGAGTGCACTTTTACGGCGTCCGGATGAACCGGCCGCCGAACCGGCCGCCGAACCGACCACCGAACCGGCCGTCGAACCGACCACCGAACCGGCCGCCGAACGCACAGGGCCCCGGCACCCTCCGTGGGGGTGCCGGGGCCCTGTGGGGCACCGGTGGATCAGACGGGCAGAACCGTCTTCTCCTCGGCGAAGTGGCACGCGGACTCGTGCGCGGCCGGGGTGTCCTGACCCCGGAAGCGCTCCGGGACGGCCAGCAGCGGGACCTCGGTGGAGCAGATGTCCTGCGCCTTCCAGCAGCGGGTGCGGAAGCGGCAGCCCGACGGCGGGTTGGCCGGCGAGGGCACGTCACCGGTGAGGATGATCCGCTCGCGGTTCTCGCGGGCGTCCGGGTCCGGCACCGGCACCGCGGAGAGCAGTGCCTGGGTGTACGGGTGCGTCGGGTGGTCGTAGATCTCGGTGTCCGTACCGATCTCGGCGATCTTGCCGAGGTACATGACGCCGACGCGGTCCGAGATGTGCCGGACGATCGACAGGTCGTGCGCGATGAAGATGTAGGAGAGGTTGAACTCGTCCTGCAGCTTCTCCATCAGGTTGATGACCTGCGCCTGGACGGAGACGTCCAGGGCCGAGACCGGCTCGTCGCAGATGATGATCTCCGGGTTGAGCGCGAGACCGCGGGCGATGCCGATGCGCTGGCGCTGACCGCCGGAGAACTGGTGCGGGTAGCGGTTGATGTACTCGGGGTTCAGACCGACGACGTCGAGCAGCTCCTGCACCTTGCGGCGCCGGTCGCCCCTCGGGGCCACCTCGGGGTGGATGTCGAAGGTCTCGCCGATGATGTCGCCGACCGTCATGCGCGGGTTCAGCGAGGTGTACGGGTCCTGGAACACCATCTGGATGTTCCGGCGCACGGCCTTGAGGGCGCGGCCGGACAGCTTGGTGATGTCCTGGCCCTTGTAGAAGACCTCGCCCGCGGTGGCCCGCTCCAGGTTCATCAGGAGCTTGGCGACCGTGGACTTGCCACAGCCGGACTCGCCCACGATGCCGAGGGTCTCGCCCTGGTAGAGGTCGAAGGAGACCCCGTCCACGGCCTTGACCGCACCGACCTGCTTCTTGAAGAGGATGCCCTGGGTCAGCGGGAAGTGCTTCTTCAGGTCGCGGACCTGGAGGATCGGCTCCCCGCGCTTGGCCGGGGCCTCGATCGCGGCCACGGCCGCCTCCTCGGAGGCGCCCTCGGCCTTGTCGTTCTTGGTGGTCTCAGCCATGGATCGTCTCCTTCCAGAAGTGGCAGGCGCTCTTGCGGCCCGGCAGCTCGCCGCCGTCCTGCTCGGTGACCGGCACCAGGGCCGGGATCTCCGTGTGGCAGATGTCCGTGGCCTTGGGGCAGCGCGGGTTGAAGGCGCAGCCCGACGGGATCTTCAGCAGGTTGGGCGGCAGGCCCTTGATCGCGTAGAGCTCCTGGCCCTTCTGGTCCAGGCGCGGGATCGAGTCGAGCAGACCGCGGGTGTACGGGTGCGCCGGGCGCTTGTAGAGCTCGTGCACCGGCGCCTGCTCGACGATCCGGCCCGCGTACATCACGGCGATCTTGTCCGCGACGTCGGCGACGACGCCGAGGTCGTGGGTGATCAGGATGAGGCCCATGTTGTACTCGCGCTGCAGCTCCGCGAGCAGGTCCATGACCTGGGCCTGGACCGTCACGTCGAGCGCCGTGGTGGGCTCGTCCGCGATGATCAGGTCCGGCTCAAGGGCGAGCGCCATGGCGATCATGATGCGCTGGCGCATACCGCCGGAGAACTGGTGCGGGTAGTCGCTGACCCGGGCCTTGGCGGCGGGGATCTTGACCTTGTCCATCAGCTCGACGGCCTTGGCCGTGGCGTCCTTCTTGGACAGGCCGTGGTGCACCCGGAACATCTCGCCGAGCTGGTAGCCGACGCTGAGGACCGGGTTCAGGGAGGACAGTGCGTCCTGGAAGATCATCGCGATCTTGCGGCCGCGGATCTTCCGGCGCTCCTCGTAGGACATCTTGAGCATGTCCTGGCCGCGGAACAGGATCTCGCCCTGCGGGATCTTGCCGGGCGGCATGTCGAGGATGCCCATGATCGCCTGCGCGGTCACGGACTTGCCGGAGCCGGACTCGCCGAGCACGGCGAGCGTCTCGCCGGCGTCGACGGAGTAGTTGACGCCGTTGACCGCCTTGGCCACACCGTCGCGGGTGTGGAACTCGACGTGCAGGTCACGGACTTCGAGGAGCGGACCGGTGTGGTCGGCGCCGTCGCGCGGCGCGGGTACGGCCGCGGTCTTGTCGATGGTGCTCACGTGTACGCCCTCCTCAGCGCATCTTGGGGTCGAGGGCGTTGCGGACGGCTTCGCCGAGCATGATGAACGCCAGGACGGTGATGCTCAGCATGATCGACGGCCACAGCAGGATGTGCGGGGCAACGCGGATCTGGTCGACGGCGGTGGAGATGTCGACACCCCACGAGACGGTCGGCGAGGCGAAGCCGAGACCCAGGTAGGACAGGGTCGCCTCGGCGGAGATGTAGCCGCCGAGCGAGATGGTCGCGACGACGATCACCGGCGCCATGGCGTTCGGCAGGATGTGCTTGAACAGGATCCGGCCGGTGCCGGCACCGAGCGCCTTGGCGGCGTGCACGTAGTCGGACTGCTTCACGGTGATCACGGCACCGCGCATGACGCGGGCCATCTGCGTCCAGCCGAGGAAGGCCAGCGCGCCGACGACGACCATCACGGTGCGGTCCTCGAAGGACTGCAGGACGACCATGGCGCCGAGCAGGAACGGGATGCCGAAGAAGATGTCGGTGATGCGGGAGAGGATCGCGTCCCAGATGCCACCGAAGTAGCCGGCGAGCATGCCCATGAGGCCGCCGACGACGGTGACGATCAGGGTGACGCAGACGCCGACGATGATCGAGGCACGGGTGCCGTGGATCATGCGGGCGTACACGGAGCGGCCCTGGCCGTCGTAGCCGAGCCAGTCGGGCTGGCCGACGTTGCCGAGGTCCGGCTGGCCCAGGTAGTGCTTCACCAGGTCACCGGCGGTCGGCGAGGCGCTGGTGAAGACGCTCGGGAAGGCGGCGACCGTCAGCAGGAAGAGGATCAGCACCGACGAGACGATGAAGTACGGGTTGCGGCGCAGGTCGCGCCAGGCGTCGCCCCACAGGGAACGGGCCTTCTCCTGCTTCGCCGGGGCCGCGGTCTCGGACGGTGCCGGAGCGGCGACGGCGTCCTCGACGGCGGAGGCGGTCTTGGTCACGTCAGGCATACCGGATCCTCGGGTCCAGGACCGCGTACAGCAGGTCGATGAGCAGGCTGGTGACGAGGTAGACGATCACCAGGATGGTGACGAGGCCGACCAGGGTCGTGCCCTCGCGGCGGGAGATCGACTCGGCGATCAGGCCACCGACGCCCTTGATGTTGAAGATCTTCTCGGTGACGACCGCGCCGCCCATGAGCGCGCCGATGTCGGTGCCGAGGAAGGTGATGACCGGGATCATCGAGTTGCGCATCAGGTGGACACCGATGATGCGGCGCTTCGGCAGACCCTTGGCGATGGCCGTGCGCATGTAGTCGGCGCGCAGGTTCTCCGCCATCGTGGTGCGGGTCAGTCGGGTCACGTACGCGAGGGAGAGACCGCCGAGGACGATCGCCGGGGCGATCAGCTCGGACCACTGCACGTCGTTGCTGACGTTCGGGGCGATCCACTCCAGGTTGAAGGCGAACACCATCTTGATGATGAAGCCGAGCACGAAGACCGGGATCGAGATGATCAGCAGGGTGAAGATCAGGATCGCGTTGTCGGCGAGCTTGCCGGCCTTCAGGCCACCGATGACGCCGAGGCCGATGCCGAAGATGAGCTCGAACGCGAAGGCCAGGCAGGCCAGTTGGAGCGTGACGGGGAACGCGTCTCCAAGGACCTCGGTGACCGGGCGACCGTTGCGGATCTGGTTGCCGAAGTCCAGGTGCAGGATCATGTCCCGCATATAGACGAAGTACTGCTCCGGCAGCGACTTGTCGAGACCCAGCTCATGACGCTTGGCGGCGAGGGTCGCGGGATCCGCGCCCTTGTCACCGAACATCGCCAGCACGGGATCACCGGGCAGGCTGTGCACCATGAGGAAGATCAGCAGGGTTGTCCCGAGGAAGACCGGGATCATCTGGAGCAGTCGTCGTGCGACATAGCGCCCCATCATGCCTCCGTTGAGATGTGACGGCCGCAGCCGACGGGCCCTCCCTCGACAGCATGCCCGTTTCCGGGCATGCCGATGTCGTGGAAGGGCCCCCCAGCCACTGCGTAAGGCGCCGGGACGCGGAGTGACGTTCGTGACCGGGTGGGTGACGAGCCGTCAACTCCGCGTTTCGGCGAGCGGACTACGCTTGGGTGATTACTTCTTGACCTCGACGCCGGTCAGGATCGGGTCGCCGTCCTGGCCGTACGCCACGCCGGTCACCTTCTCCGAGTAGCCCGCGTTGACCTTGTAGTACCAGAGCGGGATCGACGGCATGTAGTTGACCAGGTCCTTCTCGATGGCCTGGTACGCCTTGACCGACTCGTCGAGGGTCTTGGCCCCGTCGGCGGCCGCGATCTTGGCGTCCAGCTCCTTGTTGGAGAAGTCGCCCTGGTTGCCGCCCGCACCCGTACGGAACAGGTCCGAGATGAAGTTGGCGTTCACCGGGTAGTCGAGCACCCAGCCGGAGCGGTACAGGGACTTGACCTGCTTGGTCTTACGGGCCGTCAGGTCGGCCTGGAAGTCCGGCTTGCCGTCACCGACGCACTGGACGCCGGTCGCCTGCTGGATGGAGTTGCAGACGGCCTCCACCCACTCCTTGTGACCACCATCCGCGTTGTACTGGATGGAGATCTTGTTGTTCGGGACGCCACCGCCGGCCTTGATGAGCTCCTTGGCCTTGGCGGGGTCGAACTTGGTGACGTCGCCGGCCGCGTTCTCCTGGAAGCCCAGGACACCCTTGGCGACCCAGCCGGTGGCGGGCTCGCGGGTGCCGTTGAGCACCGTCTTGGTGATGGTGGCGCGGTCGATCGCCATGGACAGACCCTGGATGACGCGCGGGTCGACCTGCTTCGGCTTCTTCCACTGGTCGGCGTAGAAGGCGACGGCGATGGTCTGGATGGCCGAGTACGGCTGGTCCACGGCGCGGTCGCCGAGGTCCTGGCGGTAGACCGGCAGGTCCTTCGGGGCGAGCTGACGCAGGACGTCGACGTTGCCCGACTTCAGGTCCTCGTAGGCGGCCTCGAGGGTGGTGTAGTTCTTGAAGACCACACCGCCGTTCTTCGCCTTGTTCGGGCCCTTGTAGCCGTCGAAGCGGGTGACCTCGATCTGCTTCTTGTGGTCCCAGCTCTTGAACTTGTAGGGGCCGTTGCCGATCGGGTGCTGGCCCGCGGCCTTCGGGTCCTTGTAGAAGGACTCCGGCAGCGGCGCGAAGACGATGTAGGCGAGCTTGTGCGCGAAGTACGGAACCGGCTTCGACAGCTCGATGGTGAAGGTGTTGTCGTCGACGACCTTCAGACCGTCCAGCGTGTCGGCGGTCGGCTTGGCCTTCTCGTCCTCGGGGTGGACCTTCTCGAAGCCCTTGACGTCGGCGAACCAGGACGCGAGGCCCATGGCGTTCTTGACGTTGGCGTTCCAGTTCCACGCCTTGACGTAGGACTGGGCCGTGACCGGGGTGCCGTCGTGGAAGGTCCAGCCCGGCTTGAGCTTGACGGTCCACGTCTTCGAGTCCGTCGTGGTGACCGACTCGGCGTTGATCATCTGGAGCGAACCGTCGGCCTTGTAGTCGACCAGGTTCGCGAACAGGCCCTTCATGACCGCGGAGCCGTTCGACTCCATCGTGTCACCGGTGTACAGCGGCTTCTCCGGCTCACCGAGCTCGATCGAGAAGATCCCGTTCGGGTCGACCTTGGCCTTGGCGTCGGAGCCGCCCTCGCCACCCTTACCCCCGCCACAGGCGGTCGCTGCCAGGGCGACGACGATCGCGCCCGCTACCCACTTGGCGCTCTTGGCACCGCGCATGGGTTCCTCCTCATGAGTCCACTTTTGTCACTACAAGAGAGGCACTCCATGTGCGCTGCCGACACCCCTGACGGCGTTGCACCCAAGTGCCTCGAGTGTGCTCGTGAGTCGGCACTCCCCACAGTGCGTGACCCATTGACCCGAGCTCAATGGAGCCAACTATTAAGTACGTCCGGGCTGTAAACCACACTTAAGTGGTCTCGTTTTGACAACATCGCCAAGCCACCGAAGACCGAAATCCGGACAAAGCGAGCACAGACAGACAGCGACGAAACGGACCGTTAACACACGTTCCGGAGAGCGACGACCGATATCCGGACGTCCGCCCGCTCAAACCAACTTGACGAAAAGTTGAAAAGGGCTCGGCCCCCGCACACGGTGCGGGGGCCGAGCCCTTGAATGTGAGCTTCCGCTCTGTCAGCCGTTCATCAGCCGTTCTTGGCGCGCGACGCGGCGCGGGCGCGCTCGCGCTGGTCCAGGTTCACCTTGCGGATGCGGACGGCCTCCGGGGTGACCTCGACGCACTCGTCGTCGCGGCAGAACTCCAGCGACTGCTCCAGCGAGAGCTTGCGCGGCGGGACGATCGCCTCGAAGGAGTCGGCGGAGGAGGAGCGCATGTTGGTGAGCTTCTTCTCCTTGGTGATGTTCACGTCCATGTCGTCGGAGCGCGAGTTCTCACCGACGATCATGCCCTCGTACACCTCGGTGCCCGGGTCCACGAAGAGGACGCCGCGCTCCTGGAGGTTGGTCATCGCGAACGCGGTGACCGCACCGGCGCGGTCGGCGACCAGGGAGCCGTTGTTACGCGTCTGCAGCGGGCCGAACCAGGGCTCGTGGCCCTCGTGGATCGAGTGGGCGATGCCCGTGCCGCGGGTCTGGGTCAGGAACTCCGTACGGAAGCCGATGAGGCCACGGGACGGAACGACGAACTCCATGCGGACCCAGCCGGAGCCGTGGTTCGACATGTTGTCCATGCGGCCCTTGCGGACACCCATGAGCTGGGTGACGGCGCCCATGTGCTCCTCGGGCACGTCGATCGTCATGCGCTCGACCGGCTCGTGGACCTTGCCGTCGACCTCGCGGGTGACGACCTGCGGCTTGCCGATGGTCAGCTCGAAGCCCTCGCGGCGCATCTGCTCGACCAGGATGGCCAGCGCCAGCTCACCGCGGCCCTGCACCTCCCAGGCGTCCGGGCGCTCGGTGTCGAGGACGCGCAGCGAGACGTTACCGATGAGCTCGCGGTCCAGGCGGTCCTTCACCTGGCGGGCGGTGACCTTGCGGTCCTTGACCGCGGCCTTGGCGTCCGCGCCCTTGCCCGTGCCGCCACGGCCGACCAGCGGGGAGGTGTTGGTGCCGATGACCATGGAGATGGCCGGCTCGTCCACCGTGATCAGCGGCAGCGCGACCGGGTTCTCGGTGTCGGCCAGGGTCTCGCCGATCATGATGTCCGGGATACCGGCGACGGCGCAGATGTCACCGGGGCCGGCGACCTCGGCCGGCTTGCGGGTGAGCGCCTCGGTCATCATCAGCTCGGTGATGCGGACGTTCTGGATCGAGCCGTCGCGCTTGATCCACGCGACCGTCTGGCCCTTGCGCAGCTCGCCCTGCTCGACGCGGAGCAGCGCGATGCGGCCGAGGAAGTTGTCGGCGTCGAGGTTGGTGACGTGGGCCTGGAGCGGCGCGCCCTCCTCGTACGACGGGGCCGGGACGTGCTCCAGGATCGTGGAGAAGAACGGCTCCAGGTTGGTGGAGTCGGCCGGGACCGTGCCGTCCTCCGGCTTGGTCAGCGAGGCGATGCCGTCGCGGCCGCAGGCGTAGACGATCGGGAACTCGATCTGGTCCTCGTCGGCGTCCAGGTCCAGGAACAGGTCGTAGGTCTCGTTGACGACCTCGTCGATCCGGGAGTCGGGGCGGTCCGTCTTGTTGATGCAGAGGATGACGGGCTTGCGCTGCTGGAGGGCCTTGCGCAGCACGAAACGGGTCTGCGGCAGCGGACCCTCGGAGGCGTCCACCAGCAGGACGACGGCGTCGACCATCGACAGACCGCGCTCGACCTCGCCACCGAAGTCGGCGTGGCCGGGGGTGTCGATGATGTTGATCGTGATCGGGGCCCCGCCGTCCTTGGGGTGGTACTTCACCGCCGTGTTCTTGGCGAGGATCGTGATGCCCTTCTCACGCTCCAGGTCGTTCGAGTCCATCATGCGGTCGTCGAGCTGCTGGTGGGCGGCGAAGGCACCGGCCTGCTTGAGCATGGCGTCGACGATGGTCGTCTTGCCGTGGTCGACGTGGGCGACGATGGCGACGTTACGGATGTCGTGGCGCGTGGGCATGGGTGGCTTGCGCTTCTCTCGGATCGTGGGAATCGGCGTCAGTTCCTCTTACGCCCGCCGGGCGGACGCGCCACGGCTATGTCCCATGGTACGGGGCCGCCGTGCAAGGGGCTTCCCCGGAGGGATCCGAGAGGGTCTACTAGGGGGTTTGCGCGCGAGCGCGGGGGTGGGGAGGGAACAGCGGGGTCCTGCTGCCGGGTCAAGGGGCGAACAAGATCCTGCCCGCCGGCGGCACCGGCGGGCAAGGAAATTGAGCTGCTTCTGAGCTTGCGATTTTGACTTTCGGCTACTTTCGAGTAATGCGCTACTTCCGCGCGTTCCGTTCCGCGCCCTGCGCCGACCCGGGCTTCTTGAAGCCGATGTCCTGATAGCGCGGGGCGGCGAAGCCGAAGGCGCCGGCGTTCACCACGTCGGACTTGGCGGCGACCAGCTGGGGGCGCTGGTAGAGCGGGATGGAGCCGGCCGCGGCCCAGATCCGGGCGTCGGCCTGGCGGACCAGGTCGCGGGCCTCCGCCTCGTCGAGGGTGGCCGCGGCCTGGTCGAAGAGCTGGTCGATGCGGTCGGTGCCGACGCGGGCGTAGTTCTGCTCGACGAGCAGCGAGCCGTCGGAGGCCGGTTCGGGCTTGGCGTAGATGGGCCGGGCGTCGGTGGCCGGGAAGGCGGTCGCGGGCCAGGAGAAGAGGGCCAGGTCGTAGTCGCCGGAGGCGATGTGGTCCTTGAAGAAGCTGTCGTCCGAGACCTTGGTCACTTCGGTACGGATCCCGACGGCGTCCAGCATCCGCACGATCCGGTCGCCGACCGCCCGCAGCGCCTCCGAGCCGGGCCCGGACGGCAGCACGAAGCGCAGGCTGAGCGCCTTGCCGTCCTTGCCGAGCGCCTGCGCGGCGGCGTCCACGGCGGCGGGGGCGGCCGGGGCGGCGCTGCCGCGCGGGGCGTAGGCGCCGGCGACCGGCTTGGCCGGGTGCGCCTCGACCTGGGACTGGGCCTCGGTCCTGCCCTGGGGCTTGCTCTCGGCCTTGCTCTCCGTCCTGCCCCGGGAGCCGACGCCGGTGTCGAGGGCCTCGGCCTGGCGGAGCAGGGCGGCGCTCTGGAGGGCGGCGGACGGGGCGGGGGCCAGGATGTTCGTGCCGCTCTCGGGGCCGGTGGCGCCGAGCTGCGGGGCGGCGGCCGGGCGGTCGCCGGGCTTGCCGTCACCGGGCTTGTCGTCACCGACGATGTAGAGGCCCTCGTCGGAGGGGTTGTCGTTCTTGTCGTCGGCCTTCTTCTCCTCGGCCTTCTTCTCCTCGGCCGTGGCTCCCTTGGCGCCCTTCTTGGCGGCCTCGCTGCCCGCCTTCGTACCGGCGGCCGGCTTCTTCAGCGCGCCGCCCGGCACCCAGCCGGCGTCGGCGAGCAGCGCCCGCGCCTCCTTGGTGTCCTGCTCGCCGAGCGCGTCGCTGCTGTCGGCGTAGGCGGGCTGGCCGAGCAGCGCCAGGTGGCTGCCCGGGGGCCTGGCCGGCAGGCCGAGCGGCTTGAGGACGGTGTCGGCCAGCTCCTGGCGGTTGATCGCGCGGGCGACCGCGCGGCGCACCCGCTCGTCGGCGAGCGGACCGGACTCCCCGTTGAGCGAGAGCTGGGTGTAGGCGGGTTCCAGGGACTTGCGGACCACGAACTTCGCGAGGCCGCCCTGCTCCGCCGCGTACCGCGCGATGGCCTGCTGGTTCTTCTCCCGGGCGGCCCGCACCTCGGCGGCCTTCTCCTCGTCGGAGCCGTTGGCGAGCGCCCAGGACTTCAGGGCGGCGGCGGGCGTGATCGCGGAGCCGGGCCCGTGGGTGAGGGCCTGCGCACCGCTGCGGCCGGCCCGGGCGTCGCGTACCGCGAGCGCGATCCGGTCGGCGGCGGAGCGGTCGATGTCGGCGAGGTCGAGCTTGCCGGCGGCGAGCGCGGTGGCCCGCTCGGCGCGTGGCACGGCGGACAGGACGAGGGAGTCGAGCTTGGCGGTCTGGCCCCACCAGCGCGGGTTGCGGACGAGGGTGACGGCTCCGGCCGTGCGGTCGATGCCCTTCAGCAGGAACGGTCCTGCGGTGGCGGCGAGGGCGGTGCGGGCGCCGTCGTTGAAGGTGTTCGGGGAGCCCGTCACCTCCTTGGGGTAGAGCGGGGAGAAGAGGGCGCGCCAGTCGGCGTACGGCTTGCCGAAGGTGACCCGGACCTCCAGGTCGTCCTTGCCGCGCTCGATCTTCTCGATCCGCTCGTAGCCGGCGTTGCGGGCCGTCCAGTAGGCGGAGTCGCGGCCGCTGAGCGCCCGCCACTGGGCGACGAAGTCGGGGGCGCCGATCTCGCGTCCGTTGCTCCACACCGCCTGCTGGTTGAGCTTGTAGAGCACGACCTGCTTGGGCTCGGTCTCGATGACCTGCGCGGACTCCAGGTAGTCCGGGTTGAGCCGGGGGCGGCCGCGCTCGTCGAGGGTGTGCAGGGCGGGCAGCACGGCGCCGGCGACGCGGGCGGTGGCGCCGTCGGCGTCGGCCTGGAAGGTGTTGAGTGTGGTGGGCAGCGCGTCGACGGCCCACCGCAGGGTTCCTCCGTCGGCGACCTTGTCGCGGGTCGCCGGGGCGTCGTCCTGGGCGGCGGCCGGCGGCTCGTCGCCGCTGTCGCCCGAGCTGCATCCGGCCAGCACGGCGAGGGCGAGCACCGCGCTGCCGAGGGTGGCGGCGGAGCGGAGGGTGCGGGAGCGGGGGCTGCGGAAGCTC
Organism: Streptomyces sp. NPDC004788; assembly: GCF_053601115.1. NCBI lineage: Bacteria > Bacillati > Actinomycetota > Actinomycetes > Kitasatosporales > Streptomycetaceae > Streptomyces > Streptomyces sp. NPDC004788. The sequence continues at coordinate 27,952 of NZ_JBSGBF010000054.1, read as the reverse complement.
GTCCTCCCGCGAGGGGCGCCGACCTGGGCCATGACTTGTACCCCTTCGTCCTGTTTCATGCCATTTGGAGATGATCACACCTATTGCTCATACACTGAAAAGGACGGAGCGGATCCGGTGACGGCGACACGGCGGCACGGCCGGCCAAGCCCACTCGTGCGGCCCAATCGCCCGACCGCCGGGGCGCTCCGGACGAGTGGAATCACGTGCACACGGCTTCACAAGCGGGATGTGACGCGCGACACTCGCGTGAGTCCCGCCCTGGCGGAGTCGCTCGCGGAAGTGAGGGCAACCATGTCCGTTCAGGACGACCTGGCGGCCGTCAAGCGCCGTCTGCAGGACCTGGAGCGCACGGTCGAGGAGCTGGAACACCGCGTCGGGACGGAACGGGCCGCGCCCCGGCCACCGTCCGGGGGCCGCGCCGAGAGCATGGTGACGATCCCTGACGCCCCGTACGACTTCGAGAAGTGGACCGGCACCGACGACGAGGGCCTGGGCGCCCCCGACCGCCACGCGCCGTAGCAGTAGGTCACCGACCGGCCGGACCCCAGGAGGCCCTGTTGGCCACAGGTACCGAACCCCCAGGAACCGGAACGGCGACGGGGGTGCGCTCTCCGGGGCGCGCCTCCCTCGCCGCTCGCCATCTGCGCACCGACCGCTGGTGGCTGGCGCCGGCCGCCACCGCCGCCGGACTGCTCGCCTTCGTCGCCTACTCGACCTGGCGGGCCTTCGCGAACGCGCACTACTACCACGCGCCCTACGTCTCGCCGTTCTACTCGCCGTGCCTCGCGGACGACTGCGTCCCGATGCGCGGCGGACCCAACTGGGCGCTCTTCGGCAGCTGGTGGGGCCTCTCCCCCGCCCTGCTGATCCTGATCTTCCCGCTCGGCTTCCGGCTGACCTGCTACTACTACCGGAAGGCGTACTACCGGGGCTTCTGGGCCTCTCCCCCGGCCTGCGCGGTCGCCGAACCGCACCGCGCGTACAGCGGCGAGACCCGCTTCCCGCTGATCCTGCAGAACGTCCACCGCTACTTCTTCTACCTGGCGCTGCCGGTCGCCGGCGTCCTCACCTACGACACCGTGCTGACCTTCCGGGACGAGCACTACGCCTGGGGGCACGCCGGTCTCGGGACGCTCGTCTTCCTCGTCAACATCGTGCTGATCTGGGCGTACACGCTCTCCTGCCACTCCTGCCGGCACATCGTCGGCGGCCGGCTGCGGCACTTCTCGAAGCATCCCGTCCGCTACCGGCTGTGGACCTGGGCGGGCCGGCTGAACCACCGCCACATGCTCCTCGCCTGGTCCTCCCTGATCAGCGTCGCGGTCTGCGACCTGTACGTGTACCTGCTCGCCACCGGCGCGTTCGACGACCCGAGGTTCTTCTGACATGACTTCTGTGGAACGGCAGCCGTGGGACGTGATCGTGGTCGGCGCCGGCGGCGCCGGGCTGCGCGCGGCGATCGAGGCACGGCGCCGGGGCGCCCGTACCGCCGTCATCTGCAAGTCCCTCTTCGGCAAGGCGCACACGGTGATGGCCGAGGGCGGCATCGCCGCCTCCATGGCCAACGCCAACCCGCACGACACCTGGCAGACCCACTTCCGCGACACCATGCGCGGCGGCAAGTTCCTCAACCAGTGGCGGATGGCCGAGCTGCACGCCCAGGAGGCACCCGAGCGGGTGTGGGAGCTGGAGACCTGGGGCGCGCTCTTCGACCGCACGCCGGACGGGCGCATCTCGCAGCGCAACTTCGGCGGCCACGAGTACCCGCGGCTCGCGCACGTCGGCGACCGCACCGGCCTGGAGCTGATCCGCACCCTCCAGCAGAAGATCGTCTCGCTCCAGCAGGAGGACCACCGGGCGACCGGCGAGTACGAGAGCGGCCTGAAGGTCTTCCAGGAGTGCACGGTCACCCGCGTCCTCCAGGACGAAGCGGGGCGGGTCACGGGGGTCTTCTGCTACGAGCGGGAGTCAGGCCGCTTCTTCGTGCTCGAAGCGCCCGCGGTCGTCCTGGCCACCGGCGGCATCGGCAAGTCGTTCAAGGTGACGTCGAACTCCTGGGAGTACACGGGCGACGGGCACGCCCTCGCGCTGCTCGCCGGGGCGCCGCTCGTGAACATGGAGTTCGTGCAGTTCCATCCGACCGGGATGGTCTGGCCGCCGTCGGTGAAGGGGATCCTGGTCACCGAGTCGGTGCGCGGCGACGGCGGGGTGCTGCGCAACTCCGAGGGCAAGCGGTTCATGTTCGACTACGTCCCCAACGTCTTCAAGGAGAAGTACGCGCAGTCGGAGGACGAGGGCGACCGCTGGTACGAGGACCCGGACCACAACCGGCGCCCGCCCGAGCTGCTGCCGCGCGACGAGGTGGCCCGGGCGATCAACGCCGAGGTGAAGGCGGGCCGCGGATCCCCGCACGGCGGGGTGTTCCTCGACGTGTCGACGCGGATGCCGGCGGAGGTGATCCGGCGCCGGCTGCCGTCGATGTACCACCAGTTCAAGGAGCTGGCGGACGTCGACATCACGGCCGAGGCGATGGAGGTCGGGCCGACCTGCCACTACGTGATGGGCGGCGTCGCCGTCGACTCGGAGACTGCGGCCGCGGTCGGCGTCCCCGGGCTCTTCGCGGCGGGTGAGGTCGCCGGCGGCATGCACGGCTCGAACCGGCTGGGCGGGAACTCCCTGTCGGACCTGCTGGTGTTCGGGCGCCGGGCCGGGCTGCACGCGGCGGAGTACGCGGCGGCGGCAAGGGCCGCGGCCGTGGACGAGGTCGGGGTGAGCGAGGAGGGGGTGGCCGCGGCGCGCACGGAGGCGCTCGCTCCGTTCGACGGCGGCGCCTTCGGGGACGCCGCCGAGAACCCGTACGCCCTCCACCAGGAGCTCCAGCAGACGATGAACGACCTCGTCGGGATCATCCGGCGGGAGGGCGAGATGGCCGAGGCCCTGGAACGCATCGCCGCGCTGCGCGAGCGGACGGGCCGGGTCGCCGTCGAGGGCCACCGCCAGTTCAACCCCGGCTGGCACCTCGCCCTCGACCTGCGCAACATGCTCCTGGTGAGCGAGTGCGTGGCCCGCGCCGCCCTGGAACGCACCGAGTCCCGCGGCGGCCACACCCGCGAGGACCACCCGTCGATGGACCGCGCCTGGCGCCCGGTGAACCTGCTGTGCCGGGCCGGCGAGCACGGGATCGACCTGGAGCGGGTGCGGACGGAGCCGATCCGCGCGGACCTGCTCGCGCTCTTCGAGAAGGAGGAGCTGGCCAAGTACCTCGCCGAGGAGGAGCTGGAGTCATGAGTACGTACGAGGCACGGTTCCGGATCTGGCGGGGCGACGCCGACGGCGGCGGCCTGACCGACTACGCGGTCGAGGTCCACGACGGCGAGGTCGTCCTCGACATCGTCCACCGCCTCCAGGCCACCCAGGCCCCCGACCTGGCCGTCCGCTGGAACTGCAAGGCCGGCAAGTGCGGCTCCTGCTCGGCCGAGATCAACGGGCGGCCCCGGCTGATGTGCATGACCCGCATGTCGGTCTTCGCCCGCGACGAGACCGTCACCATCACCCCGATGCGCGCCTTCCCGGTCGTCCGCGACCTGGTCACGGACGTGTCCTTCAACTACGCGAAGGCCCGCGAGATCCCGGCCTTCGTCCCGCCCGCGGGCCTCGCGCCCGGCGAGTACCGGATGCGGCAGGAGGACGTCGACCGCTCGCAGGAGTTCCGCAAGTGCATCGAGTGCTTCCTCTGCCAGAACACCTGCCACGTGGTCCGCGACCACGAGGAGAACAAGGCGGTCTTCGCCGGCCCCCGCTTCCTCATGCGCATCGCCGAACTCGACATGCACCCCCTCGACGCGGCGGCCGACTCCGGCCTCGACCGCCGCCGCACCGCCCAGGACGAGCACGGCCTCGGCTACTGCAACATCACCAAGTGCTGCACCGAGGTGTGCCCGGAGGACATCCGCATCACCGACAACGCGCTGATCCCGATGAAGGAGCGGGTGGTGGACCGCAAGTACGACCCGGTGGTGTGGCTGGGCGACCGTATCCGCCGGAGGAAGAGCTCGTAGCGGCCCCGCCGGCCTCCCGCCCCCCGGTCGCGGGCCCGCAATCCCGGACATAACCTCCCTTCTGTGACGCGAAGAGCCACCCGGGCGCTGCTGTCGATCCTCGTGGCGGCGTGGTGGCTGACCGTGCCGAGCACGCACGGCGCCCACGCCGCGGGACGGGCTGCGGGCCCGGCCGCGGGCCCGGCCGTGAATCCGCCGGTGGAGCTGTCCGTCGGCGGCGCCGTTCCGGACGCCACCAGCGGCACGTATCTGATCCTGCCGGTGGCCCTCCTCGCCGGCGCGGCCCTGTTCGCCGGGTACGCGTACGTCCGGCGGCGGCGCAGGACCGCGACGCGGACCACGCCGGGCGGCGGGCGCTGGGGCGGGGCCGCGGCCGGAGGCGCCGGCTGGGGCACGCCGCACGGGCCGCCGGCGACGCCCCTGATCGCGCTCGACCGGCGGACGCGGCGGGCGCTCGTCGCCACGGACGACGCCGTACGCACCAGCGAGGTGGAACTGGGCTTCGCGACGGCCCGGTCCGGCGACGGCCCGGCGAAGCCGTTCACCGAGGCCGTGGCGCACGCGCGGGACGAGCTCACGGCCGCGTTCCGGCTGCGGCAGCAGCTCGACGACGCCGAGCCCGAGGACGACGCGACCCGGCGGGCCATGCTGGAGGAGATCCTGCGGCGGTGCGGCGACGCGGACGCCCGGCTCGACGCCGAGGCCGCCGCCTTCGACCGGCTGCGCGCCCTCGAACGCACCGCCCCCGAGGCGCTGGCCGCCGTCGAGACCCTGCTCCGTGAGCAGACGGGCGCGGTCACCACGGCGGAGGCGGCCCTGACGGCGATGCGCGAGCGGTACGCCGAGTCGGCGGCGGCCCCGGTCTCCGGCAACGTCGAACAGGCCAAGGACCGGCTCGCCTTCGCCGCCACCCACGTCGACCGGGCCCACCAGGAGCTCCACCAGGGCGACCGCTCCGCCGCCGCCGCGCGGATCCGGGCCGCCGAAAGCGCCGTCGACCAGTCCGCCCGGCTCACCCGGGCGGTCGACCGGCGGGCCCAGGAGCTCGCCGAGGCGGTCGGCAAACTGACCGCGGCCCTCGCCGACACCGAGGCCGACCTCGCCGGGGCCCGCGCGCTGCTCGCGGACACAGACGTGCCGCACGCCGACGCCGACGACCGGGTCCCGGACCCCGGCGAACCGCTCGGCGACGCCGTAGGCCGGGCTGCGGACGCCGGCGGGTCGCTCACCGGCACCGGAGGAAGGGCGACGGACGCCCGCAAGCCGCTCGGCGACGCCGACGGCCGGACCACGGACGCCGGAAGGCCGCTCACCGGCACCGGAGGACGGACCACGGACGCCCGCAAGCCGCTCGAAGACACCGAAGGCCGGACCACGGGCGCCGACGCCGACCTCGCCCACACCGCCGTCGCCCGGGGGCTGTTGCTCCCGGACACCGGGCAGGACGTGCCGTCCAGGGACCTGCCGGCCACGGACCCCCGGGTCGCGGAGCTTCGGAGCCGGATCGGTCGGGCCGAGTCCGTGCTCATGGGTCTCCGGGCCGCCGTGGACTCCGGCCGTTACGACCCGCTGGACGCGCTGCGCCGGGTCGAGGAGGCCGACACCGCGCTCGACCAGGCCCTGGCGGGCGCCGGGCGCGCCCGCGCGCTCCTGGACCGGGCCCTGCTGACCGCCCGGTCGGCCACCGGCGCCGCCGACACCTACGTCACCACCCGCCGCGGCGCGGTCGGCGCCGAGGCCCGCACCCGTCTGGCCGAGGCCCGGCGCCGCCTGGACCGGGCGGTCGCCCGCGCCGACGACGACCCGGCGTCCGCCCTCGCCGAGGCCCAGCGCTCCGACGCCCTGGCGCGGCGCGCGCAGGACCTCGCCGAACAGGACGTACGGCGGTACGGCAACCCCGACGGCGCCGCGGGCTCCGGCGCCGACCGGCCCGGCGGCGCGGTGCTCGGCGGCATCGTCCTCGACGCCGGTCCCGCCGCGTTCGGCGGCCCGGCGACCCGCGGCCGGCTCTGACGCCCCTCGCCGCTCAGAACATGCTGAGCAGCTGGTCGACCGTCGGTTCGGCGGCCCCGTCCCCGTCCGGGAGCGCCAGCTCGAACCACACCGTCTTGCCGTGCGGGGTGCGCCGCGAACCCCAGGCCGCGCTGAGCAGGCCGACCAGCTGGAGTCCGCGGCCGCCTTCGTCGGTGTCCTTGGCCCGGCGCCGCCGGGGCTGGACCAGGCCCGCGTCCCAGACCTCGCAGACCAGGGTGCGGTCGCGCAGCAGCCGCAGCCGGATCTCGCCCTCGCCGTACCGCAGGGCGTTGGTGACGAGCTCGCTGACGAGGAGTTCGACGGTGTCGACGAGCGGTTCCAGCTCCCACGCGGTGAGCTGCGCGCGCGCCAGTTCGCGGGCGCGGCCGACCGAGCGCGGCTCGCGGGGCAGCCGCCAGTCGCCGACGGCCTCGCTGGGCAGGCCCTGGATCCGCGCCATGAGCAGGGCGATGTCGTCCTCGCCGTGCCGGGTGTCGAGGGTGGTCAGGACGTGGTCGCAGACGTCCTCAAGGGGCCGGTTGGGCTTGGCGAGGGCGTTGCGGAAGGCGCTCAGACCCTCGTCGAGCGGATGATCGCGGGACTCGACGAGCCCGTCGGTGTAGAGCGCGAGCAGCGCGCCCTCGGGGAGTTCGACGGTGACCTCCTCGAAGGGCTCGCCGCCGACGCCGAGCGGCATCCCGGGCGGTACGTCGAGGAACCGGGCCTCCTGGCCGGGTTCGACGAGCACGGGCGGGAGGTGACCCGCGTTGGCGAACGTACATCGCCGGGTGACCGGGTCGTAGACCGCGTACACGCAGGTGGCGAGATAGACCTCGGAGAGCTCCGGGCCGCGCGCCTTGTGGTGCGCCCGGGCGGACTGCTGGGCGCCGGCGGGGGCGCCGAGGCCGCGGGCGATCTCGTCGAGGTGGGAGAGGACCTCGGCGGGTTCGAGGTCGAGCTGGGCGAGGGTGCGGACGGCGGTGCGCAGTTCGCCCATGGCGACGGCGGCGCGCAGGCCGCGGCCCATGACGTCGCCGATGACGAGCGCGGTGCGGTGGCCGGGGAGTTCGATGACGTCGAACCAGTCGCCGCCGACCTCGGAGCCGACGGTGCCGGGGAGGTAGCGGCAGGCGATGTCGAGACCGGCGGCCTCGGGGTCGCCGGGCGGCAGCAGGCTGCGCTGCAGGATCAGGGCCCGCTCGTGCTCGCGCCGGTAGAGGCGCGCGTTGTCGATGCAGACGGCGGCGCGGGCGGCGAGCTCGACGGCGAGCGCGCGGTCGCGTTCGCCGAAGGGTTCGCTGCCCTTGGCGCGGGAGAACTGGACGAGTCCCACGACGGTGTCGTGGGCGACCATCGGCACGACCAGGGTGGACTGGACGAGACTGCCCTCCGGCCCCGGCACGGTGCGGACCTGGCCGGTGCGCAGGGCGCCGGCGCAGGGCGAGTTGAAGGCGAAGCGGTGCACGGAGCCGACCTCGACGGGGCCGGTGTCGCAGCACACGTCCCCGAGGAGCGGCGCGGCCGCCGCGCCCGAGCCGGTGGCCGGATCGACGGCGGGGCCGGGGACGCGGCCGGTGGTGCCGCCGGTGCCGGCACCCGGACCGGTGACCTGCGGCTCCCCGGCGTGCGGCTCGGTGCGCTGCTCGACGCCGCGCCCTGCCTGCGGCTCGACGCGATGCTCGGCGCCCTGCTCCGTACGCGGCCTTCCGACGCGTACGGCCGGGGCGTCGGCGATCGCGCTGGCGACGGCCACCCGGCGGAGCTCGGCGCTGCCGGCTCCGTAGCCGACGTCGTGGGAGCTGCCCCAGCGGCCCGGCGGGGCCTCGTCGCCGGTGAGCAGCCCCTGGTAGAGGTCGACGGCGGCGAGGTCGCAGAAGCCGGGGACGGCGACGTCGAGGAGTGCGCGGGCGGTGGCCTCCAGGTCGAGGGTGTTCCCTATGCGCGCGCCGGCCTCGTTGAGCAGGGCGAGGTTGCGGCGGGCGCTGGCGGCCTCGCGGGCCGCGTTGTAGCGGCGGGTGACGTCGATGCCCAGGCCGGCGACGCCGATCGGGCGGCCGGTGCCGCTGTGCACCCGGTAGAGGTTGATGGACCAGTGGCGGCGGTCCTTGGCGCCGGGCGCGGCTCCGACGATCTCCAGGTCGGTGACGGACTCGCCGGTGTCCAGGACCTTGCGGAGCGCGGTGTTCAGCCGCTCGGCCTCGGGACGGGGCAGGTAGTCGTCCACGGTCCGGCCGCGGTGGTCGTCGGCGGAGCCGCCGAAGACGGTGGCGAAGCGCCGGTTGGCGCGCTTCACCGTGAGGTCGGTGCCGAAGAGGAGGAAGCCGAACGGGGATTGACCGAAAATGGCCTGCGAGGCGGCGAGGTCGGTCTCGATCCGGCGCAGCGCGCGGACGTCGACGACGATGCACAGCGCGGCCCGCTCGCCGCTCTGCGTCTCGCTCGGCATCACGTACATCTCGGCGATGCCGTGGGGTCTGCCCTCGCCCGGCCCGCCGGGCCCGGCCGGTTCGCCCGGCATCCGGAACGGGACGAGGCCCGTCCACTCCTTGCCGTCGAGGATCTCGCGGACCTTGCGATGGCCCCGCTCGCGCAGGTCGGGCGGCATGAAGGCGTCGACGGGATCCTTGCCCCTGGCCTCCTCGGCGGTCACCCCGAAGAGTTCGACGGCGCGCCTGCTCCACTGGTCGACCAGCCCGTCGGGACCGATCGAGAAGGAGGCGACCCGGATGAAGTCATAGATCGACCCGGGCGGGCTGCTCTGCCACACGACACCGCTCGCCGTCTCAGGTATCTCGCTCACGCGACCGTCCCCTCCAGCTCACCGCACCGGACCGGCCATGTGCGCAGTATTCAGCACCAAGGCCCTGGTCGGCACGACGTTCACGATCACAGGGTGGTCTCGTTCGCTTCCGGCCGAGGCCCGCTGATCGTCGTCCCACCCTGTTTACTCACCAGGGAGGGCGAGCTCGAACCACACGGTTTTCCCCGCCCTGCCCGCGCGGGTGCCCCAGCGGCGCGCGGAACAGGCCACGAGCTGGAGTCCGCGGCCGCCTTCGTCGTCGGGTCCGGCGGGGCGCTCGGTGGGCTCGTCCGGAAGCGGATCGGATACCTCCACGAGGAGCGCGGGGCCGCGCCCGGCACCGTCTTCGGCCGGCCCGTGGCGCACGAGGCGCACGCCGATGGGCCCGGAGGCGTACCGCAGCGAGTTCGTGACCAGCTCGCTGACCAGGAGCACGGTGACGTCCCCGATCACCGCGTCGAGCTGCCAGGCCCGCAAGGTGTCCCGTACCGCGTGACGGGCCGTGCGCACGGCGTTGGCCTCCGCCGGGAAATGCCACTCGGCGCGGTCGCCTTCGGTGTCGATCACGGAGCCCACGTCCTATTTCGGGGGGTTAATCACGACATACCCGATATTCGGAGTGGGATATCGCGCCGGTTGAGCCCATCGGCGCACGGTGGCACGAACGGCGTACGGGTCAGCCGCGGGCGCCGTCGCCGGACGCCGGAGCGGCACCGGGCCCCTCGGACGCGGCGGGCCCCGTGCGGGACTCGGGGTCGCCGGGAGACACAGGAACCTCGGACCCGGCGGGCGGCACCGGGGTCTCGGGCGCGGCCGGTTGCGCGGGAGCCTCGGGGGTCGCGGGCAGCAGGCGGGCGGCCTCGGCGACGGCGGGGCGGTCGGCGTCGATCCAGTCGACGGAGTCGAGCTCGTGGCGGGCCAGCCAGCGCAGCTCGTCGTGGTCCTCAAGGGGCTCGGGCCCAGGCTCGCCGGCACGGAGGCGGGCGGTCCAGACCCACAGGACGTAGCCGGGCTTCAGCGGCCACTCGCCGGGGATGCGCGCGCCGGTCTCGGTCTCGACGCCGAGCTCCTCGCGCAACTCCCGGACCAGGGCCTCCTCCGGGCTCTCTCCCGGCTCCACCTTGCCGCCGGGCAGCTCCCAGCGGCCGGCCAGCTCGACGGGCGCGCTGCGGCGCGCGGCGAGCAGCCGGCCCTGGTCGTAGAGGGCCCCGGCGACGACCACGACGGGGTCGGTGCGGTGATCAGGCGTCATGGGCCGGAGCGTAACGCGGCGCCGGTCCGGGCCCGCACGGTCAGAGCGCGGGCTGCCCGATGCGCTCGACCCAGTAGATCTGCTTGTGCCCGCGGTCGTCGAGGCTGTCGGCGATCCGCTGGGCCTCGTCCTCGGTCGCGTACCGGCCGACGCGGTAGCGGTTGCCGTTGTCGTCCTGCCTCATGACCAGCCAGGCCAGGTCGGCGTTGTCGCTCATCGGACTCATCGGACTTCCCCCTCCGCCGGTCCGACCGTGTCTAACGATCTCCCGGAAATCGCAATGCGCATATGCCCGAGCTTACGCCCGACCTTTACACAGTGGATACGGGTTTTCACGAAGAGGTATGTATCTGGCCAGTAACAAGCGGCGAGACGGCCGAACACCGGCCCCGAGCACGGAAGAACGGGCCGTCAGCGCACCGGCAGGTGGTACGCGATCTTGTAGCGGTCGGCCGGGATGACCACGTCCGCGGTCTCGACCGCGCGCCCCGAGGCGTAGAAGGTCCGCTCGATCACCATCACCACATGGCCGGGGACGCCGCCGAGCGTCAGCAGCTCCTCGGCGAGCCCGGGCCGGGCGGTGACCTCCTCCACCACGTTGTCCACGACGACGTCGATGGCGGCCATCCGCTCGACGACACCGCAGCCGCCCAGCGGTCCCTCCTCGGGCAGCATCACCGGCGTGCGGCCCGTGACCGCGAGCGGCTCCCAGGAGGTGGAGAGCATCATCGGCTCGCCGCCCTCCCGGTACACGTACCGCGTGCGCATCACCCGCTCCCCCGCCGGGATGCCGAGCCGGTCCGCGACCTCGGCGCCGGCCGTCTCCTGCTCACTGCTCGACTCCCAGGCCCCGCGCGCCCCTTCGGCGGCCTGCTCCTGGCGGAAGGGGCTGGCACCGGACACCGGCCGGTAGCCGGAACGGGCGATCCGGCGCGGCACGGGCCGCTCGCGCACATAGGTCCCGGAGCCGGAGCGCCCCTCGACCAGGCCCTCGGCCATGAGGACCTTGCGCGCCTCCAGTGCGACGGTGTCCGACACCCCGTACTCCTCGCGGATGCGCGCCTGCGAGGGGAGGCGGGTGTGCGGGGGAAGCGAGCCGTTGGCGATCTTCTCGCGAAGGTCGCTCGCCACACGCAGATAGGCCGGCTGCTCACCGAACGTCACGGGACACTCCCCTCAGCTTGACTGTGAGCTACAGCGTCGCAACCGAGGGTGCGCACCCGCAAGCATGGGCCAGAGTTTCACCCGAAGTGATGATTTGCCTTTACGTAGGCCCTTCCCGCAGGTATAGCCACCGAACGCCCGTCGGAATCCTCGCCGTTGACTCTCGCTCAGACCTTCTTGCTGCCGCTGTCGCTGTCACCGCCGGAGCCGCCGTCGCTGCCGGAGCCGCCGTCGCTGCCGCTGCTGCTGTCGCTGCCCTGCGGGACGGGCGTGAGACCGAGCGCCGAGCGGGAGTCCTTGTCCAGGTCCGTCGAGAGCGCGTCGTACGCCTCGTCGTAGACCTCCCAGAAGGCGTCCGCGTCCTTCGCCGTCGCGAGCTTCTGCCACTTGCGCGCGGCCGCGTCCAGCTTGTCCGCCAGCTCTCCGACGGGCTTGGCGGACGCGGCCGGCCAGGCGTGGCCGCGCAGACCGTCACCGGCCGTGATGACGGCCTGGTGCACCTTCCGCGCCCAGGCCTTGTTGGCCTCCAGGTCGTCGTCCGCGTCCTCCTCCGGCTCCTCGTAGACGGCGTCGTCGACCGGGTTCATGGTCTTGAGGAAGTGCAGCTGGTGCGGGTCGAGCGTGCCGGCGTCGCTGCGCAGGGAGGCGGTGAAGGGCTCCTCCTCGGTGGCGAGCGCGCAGGTCACCGTGCGGTCGCCGATCCGCCAACTCTGCTTGCTGGGCAGGTAGTAGTAGGTCACCGCCGCCTCGGGGACGGCCCAGGTGTCCATCGCGTACGCGTTGTTGATCCGCTCGCAGCGGGTCTCGGCGATCTTGTCGATCGCATCCTCGCCGGGCCACTTGGTGAAGCCGGTGACCTTGAAGGCGCCACTGACCTCGCCCTGGTGCGGCTTGGTGCAGGCGACGGTCTTCACGTCGGTCGTGTACGCCTCCAGCTTGCCGTCGACCTTGAAGCAGTCGCCCTTCCGCAGGTCGAACGGCGACTGCTGGGCTGCGGCCTCGTCCATGCCCTTCTTGAAGTCCCGCCAGGCGTCGGCGAAACCGCCGCTCGCGATGCCGAGGGCCATCAGGAGGCAGGCGAGGGAGGAGAGCACGATGCCGGCCACGGCCAGGCCCTTGCCCTTCTGCTGCTTCTTCTTGATCTGCGGCAGCGCGAACAGACCGAGGACGAGGCCGAGCGGCGGCAGACAGCACACGATGCCGGAGACGAGCGACGCGACCGCGAGCCCGTTCGTGCCGGGCTGCGGCGGCCCGTAGGGGCCGAGGCCGCCGGGACCACCGGGCACGCCCCCGGGGCCGTACGGTCCGGGCAGCGGCGAGGTGTACGGGCCGGGGGCGGCGTACGGTCCGGGGGCGGCGTACGGTCCGGGCACGGGTCCCTGCCCCGGCCCCGGGCCGAACCCCTGACCTGCCCCCTGCCCTGCCCCCGGGCCCGCCCCCTGGCCGAAGCCCTCTCCGGGTCCCTGACCAGGCGCGGGCCCTTCCTGGCGCGGCGGCTGCGGGGGCTGCTGCGGGGCCGGGAAATCCTGGGGCGACGAGGAGGGGTCCACGAGTACGGTGCTCCTGTTTGGGGCGGGATTCGGCACGGATTCGGAGAATCGGCACGGGTTCTCGGCACCGATTCAGAGAATCGAACGGGCGCGCGCATCGTACGTGGTCCGGGGAGGGGGGCGGTATGCGGGTCTCGACGGTGCGTGCGGTCAACCGGCTGACGGCGCGGTGGGCCGGTGCCCTGCCCACCGACGGCCGGGACACCGTGCTGTCCGCGACCGGCGTCTGGCCGCTGCTCGCCTTCCTCGCGGACGGCGCCGACGGCCCGGCCCGCGGCGAACTCCAGGACGCCCTGGGCATGGAGGCGGGCCCGGCGGCACAGGCGGCGCGCGAACTCCTGGCGGGGCTCGGCCGGATGCGGGGCGTCGGCTCGGCGGTCGGCCTGTGGACCCGCCCGCGCGTGGCACTGAACGACGCCTGGGCCGCGGGCCTGCCCGACGCGACGCTGGGCCGGCTCGTCGCCGACGACGCGGAGAACAAGCGGCTCCTGGACGCGTGGGCGGCGGAGCGCACCGGCGGTCTGGTACCGGCGATGCCGGTCGGCGTGGACGAGGAGACGGAGCTGGTCCTGGCCGCCGCGCAGGCGGTGCGCACGAGCTGGCTGCGCCCCTTCCAGGAGGGCGGCATGTACCCCGAGTACGGGCCGTGGGCCGGGCGCGAGCTGGTCGGGCTGCACCGCACGACCGGGCTGCTCGACCGGGTCGGGTTGGCCGAGACGGCCGCGGGCCCGCTGACGGTGCTGAAGGTCCTCGGCGACACCGGCGTCGACGTGCACCTGCTGCTCGGCCCGGAGGACGCCGCCCCCGGCACGGTGCTCCGGGCCGGCCTCGACGTGCTGGCCGGCGCCTTCCGGGCCGTTCCGGGCGACCTGCTGCCGCTGGGCGAGGCGGGCCCGGGCCTGAACATACGCAACGTACGCAGCACCCGGCCGGACCCGTACCTCTCGGTCTCCACCTCCCCCTTCTCGCTCACCGCCCAGCACGATCTGACCGGGCTGCACGAGGTGTTCGGCCTGACGACGGCGAGGGACCACACCCGCGGCCACTTCCCGGGGGTCGCCGACGAGCCGCCGCTCTACGTCCAGCAGGCCCGCCAGGCGGCGATGGCCCGCTTCACCGCGGAGGGCTTCGAGGCGGCGGCGGTGACGGCGTTCGGCGCGGCCGGCGGGAGCGCCGTGGTGCGCTACCCGTACGTGGTGCGCCGGATCGACCTGGACTTCGACCGCCCGTTCGGCTTCCTCTGCGTCCACCGCACCTCACGGCTTGTCCTGACGGCGGGCTGGGTGCAGGAGCCCGTCCCGTACGTCTTCGAGGACGAGGAGTTCGACGAGGACGCGGACGAGGACGAGGACGAGGACGACTGACGGGAGGGGCGGCCGCCGTGAGATCGGCGACCGCCCCGTACGCACCCGTGAGGCGTGGCGTCAGAACTGCAGCGCCCAGGAGTCGATGTACCCGGTGTCCAAGGCCGCGTTGTCCGTGACCCGGAGCTTCCACGTGCCGTTCGCGACCTCGGAGGAGGCGTTGACGGTGTAGGTGGTGTTGATGTTGTCCGCGCTGCCGCCGGAGCCGAACGCCTTCAGCGTGTACGCCGAGCCGTCGGGGGCGATCAGCTGGACCTGGAGGTCACCGATGTAGGTGTGGACGATGTTCACCGGCACCTGGAGCGTGGCCGGGGCGTTGCCGGAGACACCGCTGACGGTGACCGGGGACTCGACGGTCGCGTTGTCGTTGATCGTGTAGTTCGCGGTGTTCTCGAAGCGCGGGCCGGTGGGCGGCGGGGTGGTGCCGCCGCCGACGTAGAGGAGCTTGTTCGGGGAGCCGGTGCCGGGGCTGGTCACCACGTTCGGGGTGGCGGCGCCGGTCAGGGCCGAGGAGACGTCGGCCGGGGTGGCCGTCGGGTGGTCGGCCAGGTAGAGGGCGGCGGCGCCGGTGACGTGCGGGGTGGCCATCGACGTACCGGAGATGGTGTTGGTGGCCGTGTCGCCGGTGTTCCAGGACGAGGTGATCGAGGAGCCCGGGGCGAAGAGGTCGAGGCCGCTGCCGTAGTTGGAGTAGCTGGCCTTGGCGTCGCCGGACGTCGTCGCGCCGACCGTGATGGCCTCGGCGACGCGGGCCGGGGAGTGGTTGGCGGCGTTGTCGGTCTCGTTGCCGGCGGCGACCGCGTACGTGACGCCGGAGGCGATCGAGCGGCGCACGGCGTCGTCGAGGACGCTGTCGACGCCACCGCCGAGGCTCATGTTGGCGACGGCCGGCTTGACGGCGTTCTGGGTCACCCAGTCGATGCCGGCGACGACCTGCTCGGTGGTGCCGGAGCCGGAGTTGTCGAGGACGCGGACGCCGACGATCTTCGCCTTCTTCGCCACGCCGTACGAGGAGCCCGCGACCGTACCGGCGACATGGGTGCCGTGGCCGTGGCCGTCCTGGGCGGTGTTGTCGTTGTCGATGGCGTCGTAGCCGTAGGAGGCGCGGCCGCCGAAGTCGGTGTGCGTGATGCGGACGCCGGTGTCGATGATGTAGGCCGTGACGCCCTGGCCGGCGCTGTCCGGGTAGGTGTAGCTCTGGTTCAGCGGCAGGGCCCGCTGGTCGATCCGGTCGAGGCCCCAGGACGGCGGGGAGGTCTGCGTGCCGTCGATGTGGAAGACGCGGTTCTGGCTGACGGAGCGCACCGCCGGGTCGGCGGCGAGCCGCTTGGCCTGCGCCTCGGAGAGTTCGACGGAGTAGCCGTTGAGCGCCGCGTGGTACGTCCGCCTGATCTTGGCGCCGAACTTCGTGGCGACCGCCCGGCCCTGCGCCGTGTCCGCGCGGGCGGCGGAGTCGCGGAGGGTCACGATGTAGCTGTCGGCGACGGTCCCTTCGGCGCCGGCGTTGAGGATCACGCCTTCGGCGCCGCTCCCGGCGGCCGTGGCCGGGGCGGTGGAGAGGGAGCCGAGCGCCAGGGCTGCGACGGCGATGGCGCCGGCCGCGGCGAGCCTGCGCCGCGAGTCACGCATCACGGACATGTGAGGGGTCCTCCTCATTGGTGGTGCGCTGCTGTGGGGGTGCGACACCGGTCGTGCGCGGGTGTACGTGGGCGTCCACGGGCGTACACGGGCGTACACGGGGGTGCCACGGTTCCGTGCGAATTTCATGGACATGACAAACAGCCGTCCCGAGTTCGGACGGGTCGTCATATCCGGGTGCCGACCGAAAGGTTGACCGAACCTTGGCAATCGCACAAGAGTCCCTCGCGTCATGACACGCGCCCGCCACAGGGCTGACATCCTGGCGCATATGACGGCCTACGTATGCCCCCGCTGCCACGTCCGGGCCCCCGCGGCCGCCCTCACCTGGCGTTGTCCGCAGTGCCACTGCCCCTGGGACCTCGACTTCACCAGCGCGCCGGTTTCCCTCACGTCCCTCGCGTCACGCGTGAATTCGCTGTGGCGTTACGCGGAGGCGCTGCCGCTCGCCACCGAGATCCCCCATGTGACCCTCGGCGAGGGCCGCACGCCCCTCGTCTCCCTGACCGACCGGATTTCGGCCAAACTCGACTTCCTCATGCCGACGTCGTCCTTCAAGGACCGCGGCGCGGTGATGCTCGCCGAGCTCGCGCGCCGGCTCGGCCCGCGCACGGTGATCGCCGACAGCAGCGGCAACGCGGGCACGGCGATCGCCGCGTACGGCGCCCGGGCCGGGCTCGACTGCGCCGTGTACGTGCCCGAGGGGACGTCCCCGAAGAAGCTGGAGCAGATCCGCGCGCACGGTGCCCGGGTGGTGGTCGTGGCGGGCGACCGGGAGGCGACGGCGCGGGCGGCGCGCGAGGCGGCGGACGAGCCGGACGTGCTGTACGCCTCGCACGCGTACAACCCGCACTTCCTGCACGGCACCAAGACGTACGTCTACGAACTCTGGGAGGACCTGGGCGGCCGGCTCCCCGACACCCTCGTCCTGCCCGTCGGCAACGGCACACTGCTCCTCGGCGCGGCCCTCGCGGTCGAGGAGCTGTACGGGCACGGCCTCGTCGACCGCCGCCCGGTGCTGGTCGCGGTCCAGGCGGAGGCCGTCTCGCCGCTCGCCGCGGCCTTCCACGCGGGCGAGGACGAGCTGTCGGCTCCGGCGGAGACCCGCCCCACCCTCGCCGAGGGCATCGCCATCCCCAACCCGCCCCGCGCCGCCCAGATCCTGCGTGCCGTCCGGGCGAGCGGCGGCACCTTCCGCACCGTCACCGACGACCAGGTACGCACCGCCCAGCTCGACCTCGCCCGCCGCGGGCTGTACGTCGAGCCGACCGCCGCCGTCTGCTGGGCCGCGGTCCGCGCGGCCCCGGAGCGCCCGGGCACCACGGTCGTACCGCTGTGCGGCGCGGGCACGAAGACGGGCCTCCTCCCGTTGTCCGCGCCCGCTCAGAACTCGTCGGCGCCGTTGCGGAGTTCCGGAGTCCAGTAGCCGGTCTTCGCCACGGCCTCGTCGACGGCCAGGCCGCCGGCCGGGGCCTTGACGACGACGCTGCCCTCGGCGGGGGCGTCGGCGGCGAAGAGGTTCACGTTGAAGGACGCGACGACCTTGTTGTTCTCGTGGACGCCGCCGTCCACGACCCGCACGTTGGCGTACGCCGGGGCGCCGGCCTGCAGGATCACCGGGATCCCCGGCTTGCTCTTGGCGACGGCCGGGACGTCCTTGGCGGTCTGGATCTCGCCGAACGCGATCAGCGGGTAGCCGTAGAGGCGGCAGGTGCGGCCGGAGGTGTTGGTCGCGGTGAGCACGATGTGCTCGGTGGGCGTCTCGTCGGCCTTTGCGGCCGTGATCTTCACGTCCTTGTAGGTGCAGGCCGGGGCGGTGCCGGACGTCTTGGCGCCGGTCTTGGCGCCGGTCTTGGCCGCGGACTTGCCGCCGCCCGTCGTGGAGCCGCCGGCCGAGCCACCGGCCGTCGAGCCGCCGGTGCCGCTGCCGCCGGTGGCGGTCGTCGCGCCCGCGGCCTCGGCGGCGGTCTGCCCGCCCTGCCCGCTCGCGCCGCCCGACGCGGCGGACGAGCCGGCCGACGCGGCGCCCTCGTCCCGGCTGCCGTTGTCGTCGCCGCCCCCGCAGGCGGTCATCCCGAGCGACAGCACGGCGACGGCCGCGACGGCGAGGACGGTGTTCTTGTGCTTGGTACGCATGGTGGTACTCCCCCGATGACTGGACGGTCGGTCGGCGCCACTCCCTGTCGGCGCCACGACCACTCTCCCGCCCGCCCTTGCCGTCCGGCTTGCGTACCGCTAACGCGGCCTTGCCGTCCCCCGAGCGCCGCCCTCCGGCACCGCCGTCGAACTCGGGCGCCCCGGCGACGCCACGTTATTCTTTTGTCCGGGGATCTGACTGTCGGTGATCGTTTCGGAAGACGCGGGCGCCACCGTCGCGCGGAACCCCATGCCGGCCGCTCCCGCGTCGAGCCGCGGCACAAGGAAGCAGTCAGAGCAAAGGCCCCCACATGCAGCGCGACAACTCCACAGCCCGTACCGGCCAGGGGCAGCGGCCGGAGGACGAGGTGGGGCTCGCGGTGCTGCTGCGGGCGTGGCGGGCCCGGGCGGGCCGCACTCTGGGCCTGGGCAAGGCGCTTCCGCAGGTGGAGGTCGCCGCCGCGGTCGGCATGAGCGAGCGCTGGTACCGGGACCTCGAACGCGGGGCCCTGCCCAAGCTGGACTCCCGGACGCTGACCGCGCTGGCCGACGCGCTGCGCCTGTGCGCGGACGAACGCGCCACCCTCTTCCTGTACGCCGCCGGCGGCGAGCCCTACCCCGCCGTGTCGTCCGTCGACGGCATCGACCTGGCCCCGCTGCACCGCCTGCTCGACCTGCAGCCCAGCCAGCCCGCGTATCTCACCGACAACACGTGGGACGTCCTCGCGCACAACGAGGCCATGGCCGAGTGGTTCCCCTGGGTGCGGCGCCCCGGCGCGAACCTGATCCGCTGGGGCCTGACCGACCCCGAGGCCAGGGCGCAGCTGGCCGACTGGCCGCGGCACGCGCGGGCGTACCTCGCGATGCTGCGCTACGCCATGGCGCAGTATCCGGGGCACCCCGAACTGGCCGGGATCCTCCGGACGGCCCTCACCGATCCGGAGGTCCGGCAGATCTGGGACGACGGCCCGGTCATCATCGCCAACCGGGACGGGCACGCCTACCGGCTGACGATCCCCCGCTTCGCCCCCCGCGCCGTCGACGTGGTCACCCACGTCCTGCACCCCGTCGGGTACCCCGGCCTGCGCCTCACCTTCATCAGCCTGCAGGACGGCTGAGTCCTCAGTCTCGCCGATGTCCGCGGCCCTTTCAACGGCCGCCGACCGGCAAAGATTTTCCGGTCCGAAAACCGGCAGATTTTTGCCGGTCCGGTTTTCCGGCGCTCTTTCCCAGGTACTCACCGGCGCTTCCCGGCCCGCCCTGCGACCGGCAGAACATTGCCGGTCGCATCCGTTGACATTCGCTACACGCAGTTGCGAATCTCGGTGCACACCGGGCTCGTCGGGACCCTTACTGGCGGCACATCTCTGCCCCGCTCAGGTTCGATTCCAGGCTCGGAACTCGACCGGAAGAACTCGCGGGAGCGGCCTTGCACGCCTTTATGAACATCAAGAAGACGATAGGGATCAGCAACGACTTCTGGAACGTGACCGCCGACTCCGGAATGGCCGGAATCGTCGCCGGAAACCTCGGCTCGGGGCGCTACACCACCCTCGCCGACGGCCACGAGTTCCTGAACATGTCGTCGTACTCGTACCTCGGTCTCGACTCCCACCCGGCGCTGATACGCGCCGCGGCCGACGCCGTCACCGGCAACGCCTCGCTGAACACCTCGGTGTCCCGGATGCGCGTGCACTTCGGGATCCTGAAGGAGGCCGAGGACGCGCTCTCGGACCTCTTCCGGGTGGAGGCGGTCACCCTCGCCTCGTGCGCGGCGGCCGCCTGGTCCGCGCTGCCCCTGGTGGCCTCCGGGGCCTTCACCGACGGCGTGCCGCCGCTCATGGTGTTCGACAAGCACGCGCACTTCTGCCTGAACGCGATGAAGCCGAGCGTCGCCGACGAGGCCGAGGTCAGGACCATCGCGCACAACGACGTCGAGGCCCTCGAAGAGCTGTGCCGCACCCACCCCAACGTGGCCTACGTGGCCGACGGCGTGTACAGCACGGGCGGCCAGGCGCCGGTACGGGAACTGCTGCGCCTGCAGGAGAAGTACGGCCTCTTCCTGTTCTTCGACGAGGCGCACGGCGTGTCCACCTGCGGCGAGCAGGGCCGCGGTCTGGTCCTCGATACCATGGGCGAGATCAACGACCGCACCCTGATCATCACGTCCCTGAACAAGGGCTTCGGCGCCTCCGGCGGTGCGATCTTCCTCGGCCCGCGCGGCTCGCGGCAGCGCCGTGACCTCGCCCTGCGCTACGGCGGCCCGCTGACCTGGTCGCAGCGGATCAACACGGCCGGCCTCGGGGCGATCGTTGCCTCCGCCGAGCTGCACCGCTCGCCGGAACTGGGGACGCTCCAGCAGCGGCTGCAGGAGAACATCGACCTCTTCGACGCGATCGTGCCGACCGCGAACAAGGGCGACGGACTGCCCATCCGATTCATCGACATCGGCTCGGAGGAGAAGACCGTCCACATCGGCCGGACACTGCTTTCCGAGGGCTACTACACCTCCGCACTCTTCTTTCCCGTCATCGCCCGCGGAAAGGCGGGGCTGCGCATCATGCTCCGCGCCGACATGACGAGGACGGACATCGAGCACTTCGGCCGTCTGGTCAATGACCTGCGGAGCCAGAATGACTGAGTCACGCATGACGGACGCACGCGAAAAGGCCGTGAGCCGGCGCACGATGACGCTGTCCTGTCTGTTGGTCTTCATGGCACAGATGGCGACCACCATTTATCTGCCCTCGCTCCCGATCGTGGCGCACGACTTCGGAATGTCGCGTCATTACGCGGCCCTTTCCATTTCCGTGTTCGTGATCGGCGCCGCGGCTCCGGTGGTGCTGTGGGGAGTGGCGGCGGACCGGTACGGCCGCCGGGGCCCGCTGCTGGCCTCGCTGGCGCTGTTCGTGGTGAGCAGCGCGCTGATCGCGCTGTTCCGGTCCCCCGAGGCTCTGCTCGTGCTGCGCGCGCTGCAGGGCATCGGCGCCGGCGGCGCCGCGATCATCGCCCGGATCCTGGTGCGGGACCGCTGGAGCGGGGACGAGCTGGCCCGGCGGCTCTCGGTGCTGTCGATCGCGTTCATCACGGCGATGGGCGGCGGTCAGTTCATCGGCGGCCTGATCGGCAGGTACTCCCACTGGGAGACGGGCTTCGTCGTCCTCGCCGTGGTCGGCGCGGTCGCCACCGCGCTGACCTTCACCGTCCCGTTCGCGTCGAGCCGCGCGGTGCAGCCGCCGTCGGAGGTGCTGCGGATCTGCCTCGACATCAGCAGGCAGCCGCGCTTCCTGCTGCCGGCCCTCGCCGGCGGCGCGGGGTTCGCGACGATCGTGCTGCTCCAGGAGGTCAGCCCGTTCGTCTTCCAGCAGCACTTCGGGCTCGCCACCGAGCAGTACGGAAGCCTCGGGCTGCTCCTCGGCGCGGCCTACTTCGCCGGCGCGATGACCGTCAACCGCCTGGTGGCGAAGGCCGGTTCGGGCCGCCTGATGACCGCCGGGTCGATCGTGATGACCGCGTCCGGTGTCCTGATGATCGTGCTGTGGTCGGTGCCCGGCCTGCCGGACGGCGGCGCCCTGGTGGCCTTCGTCGCGCTGTACTGCGTGACCACGTTCGGGCAGTCGGTCCTGTTCCCCAACAGCATGGCCACCGCCGTGAGCAGCCAGCAGAGCCACGGCGCCTACGCCGTCTCCCTGTGCGGCTTCCTCCAGCAGTCGATGGCGGGCCTGGCCGCGGCCACGGCCGCGCTGCTGCAGGCCGACCTCGCCTGGGCCACGGTCGCCGCCGGTCTCGGCGCCGCGGCCTGGCTCATGACCCGTATCGCCGTCCGTGCGGCAGTGCCCACCGACGCTCCTCCGGCAGCCCCTTCGGCAGTTCCTTCGGCCGTCCCTTCGGAAGGGAAGTGACATGGCGGTTCTGCGTTCCCACATCAACCCGGCCGGCGAGGTGTTCCGCCGCAACCGCGAGGCCTACGCCGGCCTGCGCGAGCAGATCGCCGCGGCGCGCGCCACGGCCACGGCCGGCGGCGGCGCCGAGGCACAGGCCCGGCACGCCGCGCGCGGCAAGCTCTCCGCACGGGAGCGGGTGACCCGGCTGCTCGACCCGGGGACCCCGTTCCTGGAGATCGGCCAGCTCGCCGCGCACGAGGTGTACGAGCAGGCGGTGCCGTCGGCGGGCCTCATCACCGGCGTCGGCATGGTGGAGGGCCGGCCCACGGTCGTCTTCGCCAACGACGCGACGGTGAAGGGCGGCACGTACTACCCGCTGACGGTGCGCAAGCACCTCCGGGCCCAGCAGGTCGCCCGCGAGAACGGCCTGCCCTGCGTCTACCTGGTCGACTCCGGCGGCGTCTTCCTGCCGATGCAGGAGGACATCTTCCCGGACGAGAACCACTTCGGCCGGATCTTCCGCAACATCGCGGAGATGTCCGCGATGGGCCTGCCGCAGATCGCGGCCGTGATGGGCTCGTGCACCGCCGGCGGCGCGTACATCCCGGCGATGTGCGACGAGACGGTCATCGTCAAGGGCACCGGATCGATCTTCCTGGGCGGTCCGCAGCTGGTACGGGCGGCGACCGGCGTGATCGTCGACACCGAGACCCTGGGCGGCGCCGACCTGCACACCACGACCAGCGGCGTCGCCGACCACCTCGCCCTGAACGACGAGCACGCGCTCACCCTGGTCCGCGAGATCGCCGCCCGCCACGGCAGGACCCTGCCCGCCGCGCCGCCCGAGACCCCGGTGCCACCGCTGTACGACCCCGCCGAACTCGCGGGCGTCATCAGCGCCAACCCGCGGGAGCCGATCCCGGCCCGGGAGATCCTCGCCCGCCTGCTGGACGGCAGCGAGTTCACCGAGTACCGGGCCCGCTTCGGGCCGACGATCGTGTGCGGCACCGGCCGCATCGGCGGCTACCCGGTGGGCGTCCTCATCAACGACGGCGTGCTCTTCTCGGAGAGCGCCCAGAAGGCCGCGAACTTCATCGAGCTGTGCTCGCAGCGCGGCATCCCGCTGCTGTTCCTGCACAACATCAACGGCTTCATGGTCGGCGCCGAGTACGAGGCCGGCGGCATCGCCAAGCACGGCGCCAAGATGGTGAACGCCGCCTCCTGCGCCGCCGTCCCGAAGTTCAGCGTGCTGATCGGCGGCAGCTACGGCGCCGGCAACCTCGCCATGTGCGGCCGCTCCATCGGCCCGCAGCTGATGGCCATGTGGCCCAACGCCCGTACCTCCGTGGTCGGCGGCGAACAGGCCGCGACCGTCATGGCCCTGATGAAGAACGAACAGCTGGCCAGACAGGGCCGGTCGATGAGCCCGGAAGAGGAAGAGGCCTTCAAGAAGCCGATCCGGGACAACTACGACCGCGAGGGCCACCCCCTCTACGTCGCCGCCCGGCTGTGGGTGGACGCGCTGGTCGACCCCACCGACACCCGTGAATGGCTGACGCTGAGCCTCGCCCTGGCCGCGGCAGCACCGCAACGAGAGACACGCTTCGGCGTGTTCAGGATGTGAAGGTCCGTCATGGTGAAACGACTCCTGATCGCCAACCGGGGCGAGATCGCCCGCCGCATCGCCCGCACCTGCCGGCGCCTGGGCATCGAGTACGTCGCTGTCCACTCGGAGGCCGACGGCGCCGCGGCGCACCTGGAAGGCGCCTTCGAGCACGTCCTGATCGGGCCCGCCCCGGCGGCCGACAGCTATCTGCGCGCCGAGGCGCTGGTCGACGCGGCCCTGCGCACCGGCTGCGACGCCGTCCACCCCGGCTACGGGTTCCTCTCCGAGAACGCGGAGTTCGCCGCCGCCGTGACCGACGCGGGCCTGGTCTTCGTCGGGCCCGACGCGCGGACGATCGCGGCCATGGGCGACAAGGCCACCGCCAAGCGGCTGATGGCCGAAGCCGGGGTGCCGGTGCTGCCGGGCTCCGCGGACGCCACCGAGTCGGTGGACGAGATCCGGGCGCACGCCGACCGCATCGGCTACCCGGTGATCCTCAAGCCGGTCGCCGGCGGCGGCGGCAAGGGCATGCAGGTCATCGAACGCGAGGCCGACCTCGCCCCCGCCGTCGAGGCCGCCGTCCGGCTCGCCCGCGCGAACTTCGGCGACGGACGCCTGCTGATCGAGCGGTACCTGCGCCGCCCCCGGCACATCGAGGTCCAGGTCTTTGGCGACGCCCACGGCGACGTGGTGCACCTCTTCGAGCGCGAGTGCTCGCTGCAGCGCCGGCACCAGAAGATCGTGGAGGAGGCGCCGGCCGCCAACCTTCCGGCGCAGGTCCGGGAGGCGCTCCTCGCGTCGGCCGTCCGCGGCGCGCGGGCCATCGGCTACGTCAACGCGGGCACCTTCGAGTTCATCCTCGACGCGACGGGCGAGTTCTTCTTCCTGGAGGTCAACACCCGCCTCCAGGTCGAGCACCCGGTCACCGAGGCCGTCACCGGCCTCGACCTGGTCGAATGGCAGCTGCGGGTCGCCGCCGGGGAACGCCTCCCGCTCGCACAGCCCGAGATCACCGCGTCCGGGCACGCCGTCGAGGTCCGCGTGTACGCCGAGGACCCGAACGCGGACTTCCGCCCGGCACCCGGCCGCGCGCTGGCCGCCGTCTGGCCCACCGGCGTACGGGTCGACGCGGCCTTCGACGACGCGGGCGACGTGCCGGTCTTCTACGACCCGATGATCGCCAAGCTCGTCGCCCACGGCCCCGCCCGGCCCGCGGCCCTCGCCCGGCTGCTGCACGCCGTACGCTCCACCGCCGTCCTCGGCCTCACCACCAACCTCGGGTTCCTCGCCGACCTGCTGCGCGACGCCCGGGTGAGCGCCGGTCTGGTCGACACCCACCTGGTGGACGAGTTCACCGAACGCGCCGCGGAACACCGGCGCGACCTGGAGCCGCTCGCGGCGGCCTGCGCGGCCGCGATGAGCCTGCCCGCCCGCCCCGCCGGGGTCGCCGGCGACTCGCCGTGGACCGGTTCCGCCGGTGCCCTCGACCGACGGCTGCTCGACCCGAACGCCCCGCTGGGCCGCGTCGCCTGCCGGGTGGGCGGCCGCCCGCTCGAGGCGTCCCTGCTCTCCCGGCGGCAGGACACGCTCACGGTGAGCGTGGCGGGTGAGCGGCTCTCCGTCACGTGCGTGCCGGACGGCACGCTGCTGCGCGGCACGGCCGGCGAGGCGCGGTGGACGGGCCTGCGCAGGGCCGACGGCTGCGAACTCGTCGTGGACGGCCACCGGCTGACCCTGACGCTCGGCGTCACCGGCGAGGACGACGACACGGCGGGCGGTGACGCGATCACCTCGCCCATGCCCGGCACCGTCGTCCAACTCCCGGTCGTCGTCGGCGATTTCGTCCAAGAGGGCGACACCGTGGCGATCGTGGAGGCGATGAAGATGGAGAACCGCGTCCTCGCCCCCGTGTCCGGTGTCGTCGAGGAGGTCCGCTGCGCCCTCGCCGACATCGTCTCGGCCGACCAGGTCCTCGTCGTCATCGATGCAGAGCAGAACGAACGGAAGTGAAGAACCACATGAACCCCATCCACCGCGTCGGAGTGGTCGGCTCGGGCGCCATGGGTGCCGGAATCGCCGAAGTCAGCGCCCTGGCCGGCCTGGACGTGCTGGTCGCGGTCTCCCGCGAGACCTCGCTGACCACCGGACGGCAGCGCGTGCTCGCCTCCCTCGACCGCGCCGTCGCCAAGGACCGGCTCACCGCGGACGACCGGGACGCGGCGGTCGCCCGCATCCGGTTCACCATGGACCTGGGCGAGCTGGCGGACCGGCAGCTGGTCGTCGAGGCGGTCCGCGAGGAGGAGACCCTCAAGCTCGACCTCTTCGCCACCCTCGACAAGGTGGTCGAGGACCCGGAGGCGATCCTGGCCTCCAACACCTCCTCCATCCCCATCATGAAGCTGGCCGGGGCCACCGATCGCCCGGCCCAGGTCATCGGCACCCACTTCTTCAACCCCGTACCCGCCATGTCCCTCGTGGAACTCGTCGGCTCGCTGCACACGTCCGAGGCGACCATGGACCGGGCCGAGGCATGGGTCGCCGGGACGCTGGGGAAGACGCCCATCCGCAGCAAGGACCGGGCCGGCTTCGTCGTCAACGCGCTGCTCGTGCCGTACCTGCTCTCCGCCGTACGCATGGTGGAGACGGGCTTCGCCGGCGCCGAGGACGTCGACCAGGGCATGGTCCTCGGCTGCTCCCACCCGATGGGCCCGCTGCGGCTGACCGACATGGTGGGCCTGGACGTCGTGGCGGCCGTGGCCGACGCGCTGTACCAGGAGTTCAAGGAGCCCCTCTACGCGGCTCCGCCGCTCCTGGCCCGCATGGTCGAAGGCGGCCTGCTGGGCCGGAAGTCGGGCCGCGGCTTCTACACGTACCCGTAACCGCCGCGCGCCCCTCCGCACACCCACCAGAAACGGACCCACCACGTGACCACTGCCAGCACGCTCCCCGCCACGACCCCCGCAGCCACGGGACTGGTCCTCGCCGACCTGATCCCCGTACGGGACACCACCCGCGCCCGCGTCCGTGACGCCGCCCTGGTCCTCGGCGGTGCGGCGCTGACCGGGATCGCCGCCCAGCTCGCGCTGCCGGTGCCCGGCTCGCCCGTCCCGGTGACCGGGCAGACCTTCGCCGCCCTGCTGACCGGCACCGCGCTCGGGGCCCGGCGCGGGACGCTGGCGCTCGCCCTCTACACCGGTGCGGGCGTGTGCGGCATGCCGTGGTTCGCCGGCGGGACGTCCGGCGCGGCCATGCCCACCTTCGGCTACCTCGTCGGTCTCGTCCTCGCCGCCGCCGTGACCGGCGCCCTGGCCCGCCGTGGTGGCGATCGCGGTCCGCTGCGCACGGCAGGAGTCATGGCGCTCGGCACCCTCTGCGTCTACGCCGTCGGCGTCCCCTACCTCGCGCTGTCCCTGCACCTCTCGCTGTCCCGGGCACTCGCCCTGGGCGCCGTGCCGTACCTGCCGGGCGACGCCCTGAAGGCGGCCCTGGCGATGGGGGTGCTGCCGCTGGCATGGCGGCTCCTGCGCGAGAAGAACCACTAGAAGCGCACGGAGAATCCTGACCGGCCGAGGGCGGTTCCGCAGGGGCGGAGCCGCCCTTCGCCGTGACCGGAGGCACGAGGTTCGATCACCCGCTTCACCCGAACGCCCCTGCCGCGTTGCCCCCGGCCCGCCCCGGTCCCCGTATGGAGGGTGGGGAAGAACGAGCTCACACCGGGGGGACCGAGGGAACGGGAAGGCAGGAAGGCCGCTATGTACGTGCGCACCATCTACATGACGGGTGATCCGGCTCAGCTCGACGACGTCGCCGAGTCGGTCCGGACCGAGGGACGCGAACTTCTGTCGGGGCAGCAGGGCTACCGCGGCATGGGGCTGTTCGTCGACCGGGAGGTCGGCAAGCTCCTGGTGGGGTCGTGGTGGGAGGACGAGGCCTCCCGGGAGGCCAGCTTCGAAGCCCTGCGCGAGCGGCGCACCGAGATGTTCGCGCCCTTCGCCGGGACCATGACGGTCGACAACTGGGAGGCCGCCGTCGCCCGCCGCAGCGAGGACCTCGGGCCCGGCGCGACGTTCCGGCTGGTCCGGATGGACGTGGACGCCGCCGCCGTCGACAAGCTGGTGACGACGTTCCGCGAGACCGCGCTGCCCAAGATCGAGAAGATCCCCGGCTGGAAGGGCGTCTCGCTCCTCGTCGACCGCACCAACGGCCGGGCCGCGGTCGGCGCCCTGTACGCCGACAAGGGCGCCCTGGTGTCCTCCCGTGCCGCCGTCGCGGGAATCCGCGGCGAGGCCACGTCGAAGGCCGGCGTCACCACGCGCAGCCTGGAGGAGTTCGACGTTCTCGTCGCGACGGCGGTGCCCCACACCTGACCGGTACGACACCCGGCCCGTAAACGCAGAAAAGCCCCGCACCATACGGTGCGGGGCTTTCCCACAATGATTGTTCGGCGGCGTCCTACTCTCCCACAGGGTCCCCCCTGCAGTACC
>NZ_JBSGBF010000053.1:0-53392 GCF_053601115.1 Streptomyces sp. NPDC004788 | reverse complement strand
AGGGTAGTACTGAGGTGTGCCCTTCCGCTCTGCCGCCACGCGCCGCGGCGCGGCCCCCGCCCGGGGGGCGGCGCCGCCCCCCCCCACGTCGACCTGCCGGCCACCCCGCCCGAACGCGCGGTGCTGCCGGCTGAGCGCCTTCAGCCGCGCCCGGTCCAGCTTGGCCTGCTCCCGCCGGCGGATGCGGTCCTGCTCCTTCTCCCGCCGGTCCTCGCGCACCTCGTCCACGGCCTCGTCCAGCGTCCGTACGCCTTCCAGGAGCATCAGCGACCAGGCGCCGAAGGTCTCCCGGGGCGCCCGCAGCCAGCGGACCATCCGGATCTGCGGCAGCGGCCGCGGGATCAGACCCTGCTCGCGCAGCGCCGCCCGCCTGGTCTGCTTCAGCGCCCGGTCGAAGAGCACCGCCGCCGACAGCGACATCCCCGCGAAGAACTGCGGGGCGCCCGCGTGGGCGACGCCCCGTGGCGCGTGCACCCAGTTGAACCAGGCCGCGGCCCCCGCGAACATCCAGACGAGCATGCGCGAGCCGAGCGCCGCGTCACCGTGGCTGGCCTCCCGGACGGCCAGCACCGAGCAGAACATCGCGGCGCCGTCGAGGCCGAAGGGGACCAGGTACTCCCAGCCCCCGGAGAGGTTGAGGTTCTGCCGGCCGAAGCCGACGAGCCCGTGGAAGGAGAGCGCCGCCGCGACCGCGGCGCAGCAGAAGAGCAGGACGTAGGAGGCGGTGCCGTAGACGGCCTCCTTGCGCCTGCGGCGCTCCTCGCTGCGCTCCCAGGAGTCGTCGGCCGCGGCCTGGTCACCGGCGCGCTTGCCGCGCGCGAGCACCGCCACCGCCGTCAGGACTCCCGCCACCATCACGCCGCCCGGAAGCAGCCAGTCGAGCGATATGTCGGTCAGTCTCATTGCGATGTCCCTTGCCTCGCAGTAGGGCGGTACGGCCGCCCATACTGGCCGACCCGGCGGGGCGGCCACGGGGTTTCGGGGCAAGAGCACGCCATCGGGGCCGTACGGCATACGAATAGGTGCGATCTGCTCGAACTGGCGGGCGAGGGCTGGGAGTTGTGTTCGATCGTCGCCACCCCTGCGGGTGGCGTAAGGGCACGAGACGGTCAGGCTGTCGCCGCGAGCCGGCGGACCCGCTCGGGGTCGGCCGTCCGCGGGCAGGTGAGGCAGGTGTCCTCGGGGCGCAGCGTGTAGAACAGGCAGCAGGTCGCCCGGTCCCGGGTCGCCCGGGCCGCGCCGCACGCCTCGCCCGAGCCCGGCAGCTCCCGGAAGCCCGCGGTCCCCACGAACGGCCCGGCCGTCCCCGGCATCAGCCGTTCCAGCTCGGCCAGCGCCCGGTCCTCCTCGCCCAGCAGCGCCGCGACGTACCAGAGGCCCTCGACGATCTCGTCCGTCACCATGCCCCACAGGGCCCGGCGGCCGCGCCGCATCCGGGGCCCGAAGCCGGCGAGCACCGCCTCGAAGTGCTCGGCGAGCGCCCCCCGCACCTCCGTCCGCAGCGCCTCCTCGTCGGCCACCACCCGCGCGCCCGGCAGGGCCGCCGCCGGATCGTCCGGCAGACACGCGAACTCCTCCACGCGGACCGCGAGCCGCCCGAGCGCACGCTGGAAGGCCACGTTCCGGACGGGCAGCCGCGGCACCCGGCGGTGCAGGAACCAGGGGAGGGTGACCAGGAGGCAGACCGGCCAGGCGTAACGGTGCAGCCCGAAGCTCGCGACCACGTCCGGGCGTGCCGTACGCCCGTAGTCCCGCCGCACCTGCGTCTCGTCCCAGGCCAGGAAGGCGTCGAGCCCGTCCCCGGCCGCGGCCACCTCCGCCGCGCCGACCCAGCCCGTGTCCTGCGGCATTCCCTCGTCCGCCGTCCGCTCGGTGATCCGCAAGGCGGTGAAGACCTCGCCGAGCCGGGCGTACGAGGCCGTGACCGGCGAGGCGGGCGCGGCGGAAGGGGAGGGCGCGGGGGACGCGGGGGCAGACGGCAGCAGAGCGGGCACGGCCATACGGGACCACCGAATCGCGATCGTTAGCAGGTTAGCCTTACCTTACCCGATGCGTACGGTGTTTGAACTGCGACGCCGTCCGCCTATCGTGCACGGGGGACCCCGGCACCGCGAGCCGGGTCCGGCACGAAGGCGCAGGAGGACCCGGGTGGAGCAGGCGGCGTACGAGACGTACGGGGCCGGTGAGGCGTACGCCGAAACGCCGCGGGTTCCGGAACAGGGGCAGGGGCAGGGGTCGCCCGTGTGGGGGCCGGCGTACGCGCGCGGCGAGCACACCCACAGCGAGCCGCCCGCCCCCGGGCTCGCCCCCCGCCCCGTACGCCGGCACTCCGTGCGCGGCCAGATCCTCCAGGCCCTGCGCACCGCCCTCGTCGGCGGCGAACTCGTCCCCGGCGAGGTCTACTCCGCCCCCGTCCTCGCCGAACGCTTCGGAGTCTCCGCCACCCCCGTCCGCGAGGCCATGCAGCAGCTCGCCACCGAAGGCGCCGTCGAGGTCGTCCCCAACCGCGGCTTCCGCGTCACCGAACGCACCCCGCGCGAACTCGCCGAGCTCGCCGAGGTGCGGGCCCTGATCGAGGTCCCCGTCATGCTCCGGCTCGCCCGCACCGTCCCCGCCGCCCGCTGGGCCGAACTCCGCCCGCTCGCCGAGGCCACCTCCACCGCCGCCGCCCGCGGCGACCGCGCCCACTACGCCGAGGCCGACCGCGCCTTCCACCGCGCCGTGCTCTCCCTCGCCGGCAACGAGCAGCTCCTCCTCATCGCCGACGACCTCCACCGCCGCTCCCAGTGGCCGCTCGTCAGCGCCCCCGTCACCCGGCACGGCGAACTCGTCGCCGACGCCGCCGAGCACACCGCCCTGCTCGACGCACTGATCGCCCAGGATCTTCCGGTCGTTTCGTCACTCGTACGCGAGCACTTCACCGGAGCGCAGGACTGACGACTAAGGTCGACAACGACAGGGTCTCTTCGTTCTGTACCGCTCGTCATGACCGCGCCGACCGAGAGGTGATCATGCCGTCCGTCCGCGCGGAGCGCCCAGGGGCCGCGGCCCTGCTCGGCTGGCTCACCGACCCCGAGGCCCCGCGCCTCTGTCTCGTCACCGGTGGCCCCGGGCTGCTCGACTGGCTCGCCGGGCACGGCCCGCGCGCCGCCGGCCGCCGCCGCACCGCCCGCGCGCTCGTCCCGCTGGCCGGACGCACGGCCCTCGGCACCGCGTGGGCCGTCGCCGACCGGCTCGGCGTCGTCGCCACATCGCCCGCCGACCTCGTCCGCGCCCTCGCCACCACCGAGACCGGCCGCGCCGCCCGCACCGTGCTGCTCCTGCCCGCCCTCCACTCCGCCGCCGAACCGGAGGCCGTCGCCCTGCTGCTTGCGGACCTGGCGCGGCTCGGGCGCGTGCGGCTGGTCGTGGAGGCGCGGCCGGGGACGCCGGAGTACGAGACGCTGGCGGCGGCGGGGCGGGTCGCGGAGGTGGAAGGGGAGGACGACGAGCCCTCGACGGCGCCCGGCCGGTCCGCCGCGTCCGGCGGGTCCGCCGCGCCCGCCGCGTCCGGCTCAGCTGCCCCGTCCGGCGGGTCCGCGGCGCCCGCCCCGTCTGCCGCGTCCGGCTCGTCCCGCTCCTCCGCCGCGTCCGGCTCGTCCGCCCCGTCTGCCGCGTCCGCCGTGGACCTCTCCGATCCCGTCGCCGTCTGCGGCGCCGATCCCGTCGCCGTGACCACCGGGTACATACGGGACCCGGAGCCCCGGGACGAGCACGGCGGGCTGCGGGGCGCCTGGCTGCGGGCCGGGCAGGCCCTGTGCGCGGCGCCCGCCCCGGGCGACCGGGCGCTCGGGCTGCTCGCCGTCCTGGGCGACGGCGCCGACCCCCGGCTGCGGCCCGCCCTGGACGAACTCGCCGCCGCGTCGCCCTGGCGGGTGCGGTGGACCCGCGTCGCCGGTGACGTCGCCCCGCCCTGGCCCGGACCGGTCGCCGCGCTCGCCGCGCAGGGCGGCACGCTGCTCGTCGCCGACCTCGGCGGCGCGGTGCGGCTCGTCGGCGCGGCCGACGCCCGTGCGCTCGGGCGGCTCGACCACCCCGTCACCGGGCGGGTCCGGGCGCTGGCGCCCGCGCCCGACGGGACGGTGCTGCTCCTCGACGAGCGCGGCCGGCTGCACACCGTGCCGGGCCGGGAGCCGCGCGCGCCCTATCTGCGCCGGCTCACCGAGGCCGTCTCGGCCACGCTCTACCGGCACCCCGGTACCGCGCTCGCCGCGATCGCGGGCTCCGTGGTGGTGGGGGACCGGCTGGGCTCCGTGCACGCCTTCGGGCTCACCGGGCTGCACCAGGCGGCCCTGCACAGCGGGCGGGTCACCGCCGTCGCCGCCGTCGAGTCGGCGACCCCCTTCGTGTGCAGCGGCGGAGCCGACGGGGCCGTCCGGGTGTGGACGCCCGGCACCGACCCCGACCCGGCCCCGCTCGCCGAGCGCGCGTCGCCCGTCGTCTCCCTGGACGCCGTGGAGACGCCGCACGGGCCTGTCCTCGCCGCGGCCTGGGCCGACGGGACGGTGGAGTTCCGTCGCCTTGAGCAGGCCGACCGGCTCGCCTTCCGCCCCGGCCCGCCGGTGCGGGCGGTCGCGGTGACGGAGGACGGCGCGATGGTGCTGGGCCTCGACGAGGTGCTCGTCCGGCTGGAGCGGCGGGGTGGGTGACGCGGGGCGTTCCCGCCGTCTCCCGGCTGCTCCGGCGAGGGCGCTCACTGGCCTCGGCCGCACCCGGCCGTGCTGCCGGGCGCGGACACGTTCCTGAATCCCCGTCAGATCGCCGGGTGCGGCTTCAACTGCGCCGCCAGCCACGTCGGTACGCCCCCGAGGAGGCGGAACAGGCGGCCCGCCTCGGCGCGGAGGCGGCCCGCTTCCGGTTCGGGTTCCGTGTCGGCGAGGGAGGCGAGGGCGGGCGCGGTGCCGACCAGGTAGCCCAACTCCTCGCGGATGCGCAGCGATTCGGCGAAGCCCTGCCGGGCCTCGGCCAACTCGCCCTCGCGCAGGGCGAGTCCGGCGAGGTGGCGCCAGGTGAAGGAGAGCAGCAGCTCGTCCTCGTGGGCCGTCGCGCCCTGGTGGGCGCGGCGGTAGGCGGCGCGGGCCGCCTGTGGGGAGCCGCCGAGGTTCTGGGCCAGCAGGCCGCGGCGGAAGTCGAGGAGGGCGCGGCGCGGGGTCTCGGGGCCGATCAGGGCCGCCGCGCGGCCGAGCGCCGCGCGGGCCTCGTCGGCCCGGTCCCGTACGCCCAGCAGGGTGGAGGCGTAGGCGAGGTAGCCGCGTTCGCAGGCCGCCGCCCCGCGTTCCTCGTCGGTCCGGGCGACCGCCTCCGCCGCGCGCAGCGCCTCCTCGGCCTCGGCCCAGCCCTGTTCGGTGTAGAGGCAGCGCTCGATCAGCAGGGCCGCCCGCTCCAGGGCCGCGGCCGGTTCTGCCGCGCGGGGCGTGAGGAGTTCGGCGGCGTCCGTCCAGCAGCCGCGGGAGCGAAGCCTCCAGACCGCGGTCTCCAGTGGGGTTCCCCGGCCGTACGCCACATTGCCCTCCCCGAGCACGCCATCGAGCTGAGTAGGGGGGAATCTCAGCACGAACCGAAGGCGTGGGCCAAGGGGTCGGGTGAAACTTTTCACAAAGGGAGTGGGTGGCGGAACGCGGCCGGGAACGGCCAGGGGCGGCAGTCGCCTGCCGCCCCGTCAGCTCACCTGGTCACCCGATGAGATGAAGCCCTTCGGGCGCCGGGTGCGTTCACCCGATCAGCTCATGCGCAGGGCCAGGAAGAAGTCCAGCTTGTCCTCCAGCCGGGACAGATCGCGGCCCGTGAGCTGTTCGATCCGGCCCACCCGGTAGCGCAGCGTGTTCACGTGCAGGTGCAGCCGGGTCGCGCAGCGGGTCCAGGAGCCGTCGCAGTCCAGGAACGCCTCCAGGGTCGGGATGAGCTCCGCGCGGTGCCGCCGGTCGTAGTCGCGCAGCGGATCCAGGAGCCGGGCCGTGAAGGCGCGCCGCACGTCGTCCGGGACGAAGGGCAGCAGCAGCACGTGCGAGGCCAGCTCGTGGTGGCCGGCCGCGCAGACGCGGCCCGGACGGGCGGCGGCGACGCGGCGGGCGTGCCGGGCCTCCTCCAGGGCGCCGCGCAGCCCCTCGGCGGAGTGCACGGCGGCGCTGACGCCCAGGGTGAGCCGGCCGTCGTCGCCGAGCCCGGCGGACAGCGGGGCGCGCACGGCGGTGAGCAGCGCGTCGGCGTGCAGCCCGAGGGACACGGACGGCAGGTCGTCCTCGCTGTCCGGCAGCGGCGCCGCGGCCAGCGGGACGAGCGCGATGGCCTCGTCGCCGCTGTGCGCGACGGCGATCCGGTCGGCGGAGTCGGGGCCCGTGGTGGCCGGGTCGACCAGGATCTCCTCCAGGAGCGCCTGGGCGATGGGGCCGCTGTCGACCGGGCTCTGCCCGGCCTCCTGCTCCCACTCGACGCGGGCGACGACGACCTGCCAGTGCGGCGCGGTCCCGAGGCCCGGCAGCAGCACCGGCGCGGCCACCCGCAGGCGGGCGGCGATCTCGGCGGGCGCGGCGCCCGTCTGCACCAGCTCCAGGACCTCCTGGGCGAGCCGGCGCCGTACCGTACGGGCCGCGTCGCGCCGGTCGCGCTCCACGGCGATCAGCTGGGTGACGCCCTGCAGCAGGTCGAGCCGGGCGGCCGGCCAGTCGCTCGCGTCGGCCTCGACGGCGAGCAGCCAGTCGGAGAGCACGGTCTCGCGCACGTCGCGGGAGGCGGGCGCCGCGCCGCGGCCGGTGTTGCGGATCGGGAAGAGCGAGTAGGGCGTGCCGCCGGCGGTGAGCCGGTGCGGGCCGCGCCGGCCGGTGCGGGTGGCGGCCAGGTGCTCGCCCGCCAGGGTGGCCGCGAGGGCCGGGTCGAGGGGCTCGCCGGCGCCCGCGATCTGGCGGCCGGTGGGGGAGAGCACCCAGGCCCGCAGGTCGAGGTCGGAGCCCAGGAGGTCCAGGACGACCTCGGGTCCGCCGCCCGCCGGACCGGAGGTCATCAGGCGCCTGTGGCGGTCTACGACAGCGGCCAGGTCACCCGCCCGTTCGCCGGACACCTGTCGAACAACATGCTCGGTGATCGTCGCGAACGCAACGGACTCGTGAACTGCGAACAGCGGAAGCCGATGGCGAGAACACGCCTGTACGAGGTCTTCCGGGAT
Source organism: Streptomyces sp. NPDC004788 (assembly GCF_053601115.1). Taxonomy (NCBI): domain Bacteria; kingdom Bacillati; phylum Actinomycetota; class Actinomycetes; order Kitasatosporales; family Streptomycetaceae; genus Streptomyces; species Streptomyces sp. NPDC004788. The sequence goes on along the minus strand of NZ_JBSGBF010000053.1, from coordinate 46,194 downwards.
GTCACCGAGTTCGGCCTCGCCCGCGGCGAGCGCGGCCACCCCGGCCGCGGCCAGGGTCCGCACGAAGGGCTCCGCGTCGGCCGGCTCCCGCATCCAGGCGAGGCCCGTGAGGACCAGCTCGCCGCCGGACAGGTAGCGGCTGGGATCCTTGAGGTCCGTGGTCATGACGCCCCGGACGGAGCGGTCCAGCTCCTCCTCGCCGCCGAGCAGCCGCAGGCCCAGCGCGTCGTTCTCCAGCAGTGCGCGCAGCCGCATGATCTCGCCGCCGTTCTTCTCGTCAGTGGTGATGGGTGTTCGATGGTGAAGGATGTCGCGTTGTGATCGGTGACCTGTGGCCACCGTTTCCAGCGGGAAACGGCGGGGCTTGTGTTTCCCGCCTTTCGTTCGAATCTACAAGACGGTGGCGGCGACCGGCCAACCGCTTCATGGTTTCTGTCACTGCACCCTGGCGATCGGGGCTTGTGTACTAGGCCACACAGTCCGCGTTAACAGCACGTGAAGAGATCGTCGAAGGGAGGAGGGTCGATATGCAGCTCCTTCGCCCCGCCTCCTGGGAGGAGGTGCTCGCCGCCAAGGCCGAGCACCCCTCGGCCGTGCTCCTCGCCGGCCGTACGGACGTCATCGTCGAGATCGACTTCGCCGAGCGCCTGACCGGCACCGGGCAGCGGCGGTTACCGCAGTACCAGCCGTAACCGCGGCAACCGCTGTACCAGCAGTACCGATTCACCCCGTTCGTCTCGGGCCGTCCCCCGGGTCGTGCAGCCAACTGGAAATCCCAAATCCCGCAGTCCACGCGCACCCGCGCTCACGGATTCGATGCGGGTGCCCCTTTGAACCTTGGGAGTAGGCCCCATGACCCAGTCGTCAGTGGAGCCGGAGACCACGGCGGAGGACGCGGGCAACGGCTCGCGCAACCCCGCCGGCAGGTCCTGGCTCGACCGGTACTTTCACATCTCGGAGAGAGGATCCACCGTCGCGACGGAGATCCGCGGCGGCGTCACCACCTTCATGGCGATGGCGTACATTCTCCTGCTCAACCCCCTGATCCTCTCCGGCAAGGATGTCGCCGGAAACCAGCTCGGCCAGGCCGCGCTGATCACCGCCACCGCCCTGTGCGCGGCCGTGACCACGCTCCTCATGGGCTTCTGGGGCAAGGTCCCGCTGGCCCTCGCGGCCGGCCTCAGCGTCTCCGGTGTGATGGCCTCGCAGGTCGTCCCGGTCATGACCTGGCCGCAGGCCATGGGCATGTCCGTGGCGTACGGCGCGGTGATCTGCCTCCTGGTCGTCACCGGCCTGCGTGAGATGATCATGAACGCGATCCCCCTCGCGCTCAAGCACGCCATCACCATCGGCATCGGTCTCTTCATCGCGATCATCGGCTTCGTCAAGGCCGGCTTCGTGCACGAGAACCCCGCTCCCGGCGGCGGCCCGGTCACCCTCGGCCCGGCCGGTGAGCTCCAGGGCTGGCCCGTCCTGATCTTCGCCTTCACCCTGCTGCTGATCTTCGCACTCCAGTCGCGCAACATCCCCGGCGCGATCCTCATCGGCATCGTCAGCGGCACCGTCGTCGCGGCCATCCTCAACGCGGTCGCCGACATCCCGGCCAAGGCCTGGTTCTCCGGTCCGCCGGAGCTGCACGGCAGCGCGGTCTCCGCCCCCGACTTCTCGTTGATCGGCAACGTGTCCTTCAGCGGCTGGGGCGACGTCGGCTACATCACCATCAGCATGATCGTCTTCACCCTGGTCCTCGCCGGCTTCTTCGACGCCATGGCGACCATCCTGGGCGTCGGCACCGAGGCCAAGCTCGCCGACGCGCAGGGCCGGATGCCCGGCCTGTCCAAGGCGCTGTTCATCGACGGCGCGGGCGGTGTCCTCGGCGGCGTCGGCGGCGCCTCCGGCCAGACCGTCTTCGTCGAGTCCGCCACCGGCGTCGGCGAGGGCGCCCGCACCGGTCTGGCCTCCGTGGTCACCGGCGCGTTCTTCGCCCTGTGCCTCTTCTTCACGCCGCTGACCGCGATCGTGCCGCAGGAGGTCGCCGCCGCCGCCCTGGTCGTCATCGGCTCGATGATGATGCAGAACGCCAAGCACGTGGACTGGAGCGACCGCTCCGTCGCGATCCCGGTGTTCCTCACCGTGGTCCTCATGCCCTTCACGTACACCATCACCACCGGTGTCGCGGCCGGCGTCATCTCCTACGCGGTGATCAAGACCGCGCAGGGCAAGGCCCGGCAGGTCGGCGGCTTCATGTGGGCGCTGACCGGGATCTTCATCGTCTACTTCGCCATCCATCCCATCGAGAGCTGGCTCGGCGTCGGCTGATCCCGCCGATCCGACGGAACCCGGGCCCGGTCCCGGGTAACGTCGCCCTCCACACCCGTAGGTCCTGGAGGAGTGCGCCGTGCTGGACATCGCCGCAGAGCTGCACCGGTGGGTCGAGCAGGGCCGCGAGTTCGCCGTCGCCACCGTCGTGGGCGTCAGCGGCAGCGCACCCAGGCAACCGGGCGCCGGGCTCGCCGTGGACAGCGAAGGCACGGTCATCGGCTCGGTCTCCGGCGGATGTGTGGAGGGCGCGGTGTACGAGCTGTGCCGGGAGGCGCTCGAAGAAGGCCGTACGGTCGTCGAGCGCTTCGGCTACAGCGACGAGGACGCCTTCGTGGTCGGTCTGACCTGCGGCGGGGTCATCGACATCCTCGTCACACCCGTGCGCGGCGGGGTCTTCCCCGCCGCGCTCAGGGCCGCCGCCTTTGGGGAGGCGGCGGCCCTGGTCCGGGTCGTCGAAGGCCCGGCCGAACTGATGGGCCGGGCGCTGCTCGTCCGGCCCGACGGTTCGTACGAGGGCGGGCTCGGCGGCCATCCCGACCTCGACCGCACCGCGGCCGGCGAGGGCCTCGCGATGCTGGACGCGGGCCGCACCGGGACCGTGGAGATCGGCGAGGACGGCAGCCGCTGCGGCCGGCCCGTCACCCTCCTCGTCGAGTCCTCCGTCCCCGCCCCCCGCATGATCGTCTTCGGCGCCGTCGACTTCGCGGGCGCGCTGGCCAGGGTCGGCACGTTCCTCGGTTACCACGTGACCGTCTGCGACGCCCGGCCCGTCTTCACGACGCGGGCCCGCTTCCCCGACGCCGACGAGATCGTCGTCGACTGGCCCCACCGCTATCTGGAGTCGGCCGTCGCGGCAGGCGCGATCGACGGCCGGACCGTGCTGTGCGTGCTCACCCACGACCCCAGGTTCGACGTCCCCCTGCTCCGCGTCGCGCTCGGGCTCCCCGTCGCCTACATCGGCGCCATGGGCTCCCGACGCACCCACGAGGACCGCAACCGGCGGCTGCGCGAGGCCGGCGTCACCGAGCTCGAACTGGCCCGGCTGCGCTCCCCGATCGGCCTCGACCTCGGCGCCCGTACGCCCGAGGAGACCGCCCTTTCCATCGGCGCCGAGATCGTCGCCGCCCGCCGCGGCGGCAGCGGCGTGTCCCTCGCCGGCGCGCACACCCCGATCCACCACGACGGACCGCACGAGCCGGACGGCCGGATCGGCTCCGTGGTCTGACCCGGACGCCGCCCCGACCGCGCGGCTCAGCCCTTGCGCAGCCCGTTCAGGAGCAGCTGGGCGAGCTGTTCGTAGGCCGCCGCGTCCGCCAGTCCGGTCGCCGCGGCCACCTGCCGCTGCTGGATGCGGACCATCACGGACGAGATGACGTCGGCGGCGAAGGCCACGTGCACGTCGCGGAAGACGCCTGCCGTCACGCCCTCCTCGATCAGCTCCTGGACCCGCCCCGCGGCCGCGCGCGTGTTGCGCTCGTACACCTCCGCGGCCGGCTCGAAGGCGGCCACGTCGTCGAAGAACTGCGGGGAGACGGGCGCCAGTTCGGCGGCGACGGCGCGCAGATAGGCGGCCAGGCGCTCGGCCGGTCCGGTCGCCGCGGCCAGGACCGCCTCGACGCGCACGGTGGCGCGCCGGAAGAACTGCACCACGGCGGCCCGGACGAGCTGCTCCTTGCTGCCCGCGAGGCCGTAGAGCGTGCGCTTGGAGCAGCGGAGCCGGGCGGCGAGGTCGTCGAGGGTCAGCTGGGCGAAGCCCTCCCCGACGAGGAGCGCCACCAGGTCGTCGAAGAGCTCGGAGCGCCGGGCGGCGCCCCGGCCCGTGAGCCGGGGGGCGTGTGCGGCGGAGGTCTCGATCACCCGAACAGTATGCCGCGTCGACCCGATCGGGGGGTTACGGGACCACCCTTCTGCGCTACGCTAACCGGTACTGCCGTACCCCTCGCAGTACCGTTTCACGGGATCCGCAGCCCGGATCCGCTCTCCGTGATCCGTTTCGTTCGTTCTCGCAGCCACCCCTTTGCGTCGTGATGGAGTCGCCATGGATGTCGACCGTCTGCTTCCCACCCCCGAGGCGGCGGACCTCATCGCTCTCACGCGGGAGATCGCCGACAAGGAGCTCGCCCCCCGCGCCGACGAGCACGAGGCCGCGGAGGCGTACCCCGAGGGCCTCTTCACGACCCTCGGCGAGGCGGGACTGCTCGGCCTCGCGTACCCGGAGGAGTTCGGCGGCGGGGGCCAGCCCTACGAGGTCTACCTCCAGGTCCTGGAGGAGCTCGCCGCCCGCTGGGCCGCCATCGCCGTCGCCACCAGCGTCCACACCCTCGCCTGCCACCCGCTCTACGCCTTCGGCACCGCCGAGCAGAAGGAGCGCTGGCTGCCGCAGATGCTCGACGGCAGGCTCATCGGCGGCTACAGCCTCTCCGAACCGCAGGCCGGCTCCGACGCCGCCGCGCTCACCTGCAAGGCGGAGGCCACCGAGGACGGCGGCGCGTACCGGATCACCGGCACCAAGGCGTGGATCACCCACGGCGGCAAGGCCGGCTTCTACTCCCTCTTCGCCCGCACCGCCCCCGGCAGCCACGGCATCTCCTGCTTCCTCGCGCCCGGCGCCACCGAGGGGCTCTCCTTCGGCGCGCCCGAGCGCAAGATGGGCCTGCAGGCCGTGCCCACCACCGCCGCGTACTGGGACGGCGCGCTCGTCGACGCCGACCGGCGCATCGGCGCCGAGGGCCAGGGCCTCCAGATCGCCTTCAGCGCCCTCGACGGCGGCCGCCTCGGCATCGCCGCCTGCGCCACCGGCCTCGCCCAGGCCGCGCTGAACGCCGCCGTCGCCTACGCGAACGAGCGCACCACCTTCGGCCGGAAGATCATCGACCACCAGGGCCTCGGCTTCCTCCTCGCCGACATGGCCGCCGCCGTCGACTCCGCCCGCGCCACCTACCTCGACGCCGCCCGCCGCCGTGACCTCGGCCGCCCCTTCAGCCGCCAGGCCAGCGCCGCCAAGCTCATCGCCACCGACACCGCGATGAAGGTCACCACGGACGCCGTCCAGGTCCTCGGCGGCTACGGCTACACGCGGGACTTCCCGGCCGAGCGCTACATGCGCGAGGCGAAGATCATGCAGATCTTCGAGGGCACCAACCAGATCCAGCGGCTCGTCATCAGCCGGCAGCTCTCGGTGGCCGCGAAGTAGCGAGCAACCGCTCCCGCACCCACGCCGGATCGGGGTTGGTGCAGGGGCGGCCCGCCACGACGACGGTCGGCACCGTCTCGTCGCCGTTGTTGGCCGCCCGTACCGCCGCCGCGCCCTCCGGGTCGCGCCAGATGTTCACCCAGTGCGCCCGGCGGGCGTCCCGGCCGAGGCGCAGCCGCAGCCGCAGGCAGTACCGGCAGCCCGGCCGCCAGTAGACGACCGGGCGGCCGTCGGCCGCGGCGCCGGTCGAGCGCGGGAACACCAGGGGCGAGTTCAGTCCCGCGAGCACCACGAACCCCAGCAGGAGGAGAGCGGCCGAGCCGACCGAGCCACGGACGGCCGTCGAGGCCGCCACCAGGGCACCGGCGAGCACGAGCAGGAGCGGCAGGAGCCAGGCGCGCATCATGCTCCGCAGGCTATCCGTACGCGTGTCCGGGCGTCGCCGCTTTGAAGCTCAACTCCCGCGCGGGGGTCTTCGAGTTCGAGGTGGGCGCGGACGGCAAGGCGGACGCCAAGCTGTACGAGTGGTCGTGAGGCCGGGACCGCCCGGACAGACCTCCTCGTCATCGACGCCGCTCGGTAGGGTGAGCGGCGTCGACCGTGCCCGGCCCCGGTCCGGCGCACGGCCCGGTCCAGGGCGCTCACGAGGCGCCGCGGCCGGCCATCCACCACACCCGGCGGCCCGACACCCGGCGCCGCGTTCGCATGAGGAGATCCATGGACATCGCAGGTTCCGCCGCGCTCGTCACCGGTGCCGCTTCGGGGCTCGGGGCCGCCACGGCCGCCGCGCTCGCCGCCAAGGGCGCCACCGTCTACGGTCTCGACCTCGACAAGGCGGTCGCGGGCGCCGAGGCGCCGGCGGACGGCGTCACGCTGATCGCGGCCGACGTCACCGACGAGGAGCAGGTGCGGGCCGCGCTCGCGCGGATCGAGGAGGACGGGGCGGAGCTGCGGCTCGCCGTGAACTGCGCCGGCATCGCGCCCTCGGCCCGGGTGCTCGGCCGCAAGGGCCCGCACGACCTGGAGCTGTTCCGGACGGTCCTGGACGTCAACCTGGTCGGCACCTTCAACGTCATGCGGCTCGCCGCCGAGGCCATCGCCCAGCGCGAGGCCGACGAGAACGGGCAGCGCGGGCTCGTCGTCAACACCGCCTCCATCGCCGCCTTCGAGGGCCAGGTCGGCCAGATCGCGTACGCCGCCTCCAAGGCCGGTGTCGCCGGGATGACCATCACCGCCGCCCGCGACCTCGCCCAGTTCGGCATCCGGGTCGTCACCGTCGCCCCCGGCATCGTCGACACCCCGATGATGGCCGGCTTCAGCGACGAGATCCGCGCCGGGCTCGCCGCGAGCGTCACCTTCCCGCAGCGGCTCGCCCGCCCCGAGGAGTACGCCCGGCTGGTCACGATGATCGCCGAGCACGACTACCTCAACGGTGAGACCATCCGCATGGACGGCGCCCTGCGCATGGCCGCCCGCTGATCCCGCCGGTGGCACCTAGTGCCGTCGCGCGAGGGATCGGAGTGCTAGGTTCGAGGGTATGAGCACCAACCCCGCCAAGCCCTCGATGCGTGACTCCCTCGTCGCGGCGGCCTTCCAGCTCTTCCTGGAGCGCGGCTACGAGCAGACGACGGTCGACGACATCGTCAGGACCGCCGGGGTCGGCCGCAGGTCCTTCTTCCGGTACTTCCCGTCCAAGGAGGACGTGGTCTTCCCGGACCACGAGCAGAGCCTCGCCGACATGACCGAGTTCCTCGCCGCGAGCGAGGACGGCGACGACCCGCTGGAGCGGGTCTGCGAGGCCACCCGGCTCGTCATGCGGATGTACGCCGAGAACCCCACGTTCTCCGTCCAGCGCTACCGCCTCACCCGTGAGGTCGCGGGCCTGCGGACGTACGAGCTCTCCGTCGTGTGGCGCTACGAGAAGGTCCTCGGCGACTATCTGCGCACCCGCTTCGCCGACCGCCGCGACGGCACCCTGCGCGCCAACGTCGTCGCCGCGGCCGTCGTCGCCGCCCACAACCACGCGCTGCGCCACTGGCTGCGCTCCGGTGGCGAGGGCGACCCGCTGGCCGAGGTCGACCGGGCCCTGGAGTTCGTCCGCTCGACCTGGGACCCGGCGGCGGCGCCGGCCGGGACGGCGGCGGAGCAGGAGCCGGACGACGTGGTCGTGGTGATCGCCAAGCGGTCCACGCCGATGTGGCGCGTGGTGCGCGAGGTGGAGGCGAGCCTCGGCGAGAGCTGAGTGGCGGCGGCGGGCGCCGGCGGGGCGGCGGTGGGCCCGGCTGAGGACACGGAGGGGTCTCAGTATCGTCAATTGAGGGAACTCAGGTCTTTATTTGCTGGCACTCAGTGCCATATGTTTGCTCCATGCACGGTTGAGCCGCCGAGTGCAAGGAGAACCATCGTGTTCCACACCGGATCCACGGGCCTGCGGAGCCAGGCCGGCGCCGTCCTCGACGCCGAGTCGGCCGCCGAGCCCGAGCTCTACTTCCAGCGCTGCCGCTGGTGCCAGACCACCACCTTCCAGCGCCTGCTCTGCCCGACCTGCGGGTCCACCGACCTGGCGCCCGAACTCAGCGCGGGCGAGGGCGTGATATCGGTGCGCCGCGCCTTCACCGCCGCCGAGGCCGACCTCTGGCCGGTCCACATGACCGAGGGCTTCGTGGTGCGCTGCCGGGTCGACGGACCGCCGCACGCGGTGCGCCCGGGCGTCCGGGTCAAGCTCCTCCACGACGGCAGTGCGGGCCGCCGGCCGGTCGTGCGGCTGAGCGAGGAGGTCGCGCTCGACGGCTGGTTCTGAGCGCGTCCCGCACGGAGACACGGACAAGCGGAAAGGGGCGGGTGGCACAGAGTGCCACCCGCCCCTTTCGCCGCTTCCGATCAGCGGGCGCCGATCTCGTCCGTCAGCTGCGGCAGCACCGCGAACAGGTCGCCGACGACGCCGTAGTCGACCAGGTCGAAGATCGGGGCCTCCGCGTCCTTGTTGACCGCGACGATCGTCTTCGACGTCTGCATGCCGGCCCGGTGCTGGATCGCGCCGGAGATGCCCGCCGCGATGTACAGCTGCGGGGAGACCTGCTTGCCGGTCTGGCCCACCTGGTTGGAGTGCGGGTACCAGCCCGCGTCCACCGCGGCGCGGGAGGCGCCGACGGCCGCGCCGAGCGAGTCGGCCAGCTTCTCGACGACCGCGAAGCCCTCGGCCGCGCCGACGCCGCGGCCGCCCGAGACCACGATCGCCGACTCGGTCAGCTCCGGACGGCCGGTGGCGACCCGCGCGGTGCGCGAGACGACCTTGGCGGCGTTGCCGGTGAAGGCGACCGAGACGTTCTCGACGGCGCCGGCGGCCGGCGCGGCCTCGGGGGCGGCCGAGTTCGGCTTGACGGTGATGACCGGCACGCCGTGCGAGACGGTCGACTTCACCTGGTACGAGGCGGCGAACACCGACTGGGTGGCGACCGGGCCGTTCTCGCCGGCCTCCAGCTCCACCGCGTCCGTGATCAGACCGGACTCCAGGCGCAGCGCCACGCGCGCCGCGACCTCCTTGCCCTCGCCGGACGAGGTCACCAGGACGGCGGCGACGCCCTTGTCCTTGGCGATCTGGGTGAGCGCGTCGACCTTCGGCACGACGAGCTGCTCGGCGAACTCGGCGCCGTCCGCGACGTACACGGTGGCCGCGCCGTACTCGCCGGCCGTCGCGGCGATCGAGGCCGCGGCCTCGCCGGCGCCGAGGACGACCGCCGAGGGCTCGCCGATCCGGCGGGCCAGCGTGAGCAGTTCGAGGGCCGGCTTGCGGACCGCACCGTCGGCGTGGTCCACGAGAACCAGGATCTCAGCCATGATTCCTTGCTCCTGAGGGGTGGTGACGGTGGGTCAGATGAACTTCTGCTCGGACAGGAAGGCGGCGAGCTGCTTGCCGCCGTCGCCCTCGTCCGTGACGATCGTGCCCTTGGTGCGGGCCGGACGGGCGGTGGCCGAGTCGACCAGGGTCCAGGAACCGCCGAGGCCGACCGTGTCGGCGTCGATGCCGAGGTCGTCCAGGTCCAGCTCCTCGACCGGCTTCTTCTTGGCGGCCATGATCCCCTTGAAGGAGGGGTAACGGGCCTCGCCGGACTGGTCGGTGACCGACACGACGGCCGGCAGCGGGGCCTCCAGCTGCTCGCTGGCGGCGTCGCCGTCGCGGCGGCCCTTCACCGTGCCGTCCTCGACGGAGACCTCGGAGAGCAGCGTCACCTGCGGCACGTTCAGCCGCTCGGCGAGCAGCGCCGGCAGCACGCCCATGGTGCCGTCCGTCGACGCCATGCCGCAGACGACCAGGTCGAAGCCGGTCTTCTCCAGGGCCTTGGCGAGAATCGCCGAGGTGCCCATGACATCGGTGCCGTGGATGTCCTCGTCGTTGACGTGCACGGCCTTGTCGGCGCCCATCGACAGCGCCTTGCGCAGCGCGTCGGTGGCGTCGTCCGGGCCGACCGTGATGACGGTGACCTCGGCGTCGTCCGCCTCCTCGGAGATCCGGAGGGCCTGCTCGACCGCGTACTCGTCGAGCTCCGAGAGGAGGCCGTCCACGGCCTCGCGGTCGGTGGTCAGGTCGTCGGCGAAACCGCGGTCGCCGGACGCGTCGGGAACGTACTTCACACAGACAGCGATCTTCAGGGTCACGGCCTGTCTCCTTTCGACGAAGAGGGGGTTACGGGAGGTTGCGGGCCATGACGATGCGCTGGACCTGGTTGGTGCCTTCGTAGATCTGGGTGATCTTGGCGTCGCGCATCATGCGCTCGACGGGGTAGTCGCGGGTGTAGCCGTAGCCGCCGAGGAGCTGGACGGCGTCGGTGGTGACCTCCATGGCGATGTCGGAGGCGTAGCACTTGGCGGCGGCGCCGAAGAAGGTCAGGTCGCCGTCGACGCGCTCGCTCTTGGCGGCCGCGGCGTAGGTGAGCTGGCGGGCGGCTTCGAGCTTCATGGCCATGTCGGCGAGCATGAACTGCACGCCCTGGAAGTCGGCGATGGGCTTGCCGAACTGCTTGCGCTCCTGGACGTAGCCCTTGGCGTAGTCGAGGGCGCCCTGGGCGACGCCGAGGGCCTGGGCGGCGATGGTGATGCGGGTGTGGTCGAGGGTCTTCATGGCGGTGGCGAAGCCGGTGCCCTCGGCGCCGATCATGCGGTCGGCGGGGATGCGGACGTTGTCGAGGTAGACCTCGCGGGTCGGGGAGCCCTTGATGCCGAGCTTCTTCTCCGGCGCGCCGAAGGACACGCCCTCGTCGGACTTCTCCACGACGAAGGCGGAGATGCCCTTGGAGCGCTTGTCGGGGTCGGTGACGGCCATCACGGTGTAGTACTCCGACACGCCGGCGTTGGTGATCCACCGCTTCACGCCGTTGAGGACCCAGAAGTCGCCGTCGCGCACCGCGCGGGTCTTCATGCCGGCCGCGTCGGAGCCCGCGTCGGGCTCGGACAGGCAGTAGGAGAACATCGCGTCGCCCTTGGCGAGCGGGGCGAGGTACTTGTGCTTGAGCTCCTCCGAGCCCGACAGGATCACCGGCAGCGAGCCGAGCTTGTTGACGGCCGGGATCAGGGAGGAGGAGACGCAGGCGCGGGCGACCTCCTCGATCACCAGCACGGTCGCCAGCGCGTCCGCGCCCGCGCCGCCGTAGGTCTCGGGCACGTGCACGGCGTGCAGGTCGGCCGCGACCAGCGCGTCCAGGGCCTCCTGGGGGAACCTGGCCTCCTCGTCCACCGCGGCGGCGAAGGGCGCGATCTTCGCCTCCGCCAGCGAGCGGACCGTCTCCCGGAGCATCTCGTGCTCCTCCGACAGGCGATACAGGTCGAAGTCCTTGGCCATGGTGTCTCGGCTCCCCTAGCGATGCTTGTGGCAGTTTGGCACTGAGTACCCTCAGCAAAACACACTCAGTGCCACGATGCTAGTGGTTAGGGTGCCGACATGGACCACAGGGGGGACGCCGAGGAGCCGGGCCGGCTCCAGATCCATGAGATCGAGGAGAACGGACCGGACGGGACACGCTGCGTCGCGCGGTGTGTCGGGGGCGTGGTGCGCCCGGGGGACCGCTTCGACGGCGGCGACCTCACCGTCGAGCGCCTCGCCAGGCCGCTGCGGCCGCACCTGGAGTTCGTCGACCCGCCGCACGCCGTACGCGTCTGGCTCGCCGGGCCGGGGGTGAGGAGCCTCCGGCCCCGTCTCGTGATCGCGACCGCGGGGCCGCGCCACTACGGGTACGCCGGCCCGCGCGAGCTCTGGCGCGCCGCCGCGGACAGCCCGGTCGGGCGGGTCGTCACCACCACCGCCGACCTGCGGGCCTGGGCCGCCGAGCAGACCGCGGCCGACCTGGCCGAGCCCTTCACCTACGTCGTCGACACCGACGGTCTGCTGCGACTGGCGCCCCGGCGCTCCGAGCACGTCGCCTGCGCCGGGCGCGGCGAGGTCCGGGCGGCGGGGGAGATCAGCTGGGCGCGGGACGCGGCCGGGGACTGGAGCGCCGTCGAGGTCAGCAACCTGTCGACCGGGTACGCCCCGGACCCCGAGTGCTGGCCGTCGGTGGCCGCGGCGCTCGAGGCGGCCGGGCTCGCGCACCCCGGCTGCTTCACCCACGCGGTGGTCTTCCGGCGTTGCGCCGGGCCCGCCTGCGCGGCGCTCAACCTCGTACGCGACGAGGAGTACGTGTGCGCGGTGTGCGCGGCGCCGCTGCCCCGGGACTGGAACGCCGCGGCCTGACATCCGTCAGGTCGCGGCGCGCGGACGTGCGGGGGAGTGCGGCGGAGCGCGGGCGGGTCAGGGCGTGGGGCGGGGCTGGGTCGTGACCACGACCGCGGCGGCGAGCAGGACCAGGTTCTTCACCACGAACTCGCCGATCATCGTCAGGAGCAGCGGGTCGGCGTGGTCGAAGGCGGCGTGCGGGGTGAGGACGAGGACCGAGAAGGTCCCGAGGAGGTGGCCGGCCAGGAGCGGGAACAGGGCCGCGCGGGCCCGGGCGGATATCAGCCAGACGCCGAAGACGACCTCGATCCAGCCGAGCGCCGGGACGAACCAGCCGCCCGTGTCGAACGGGATCACGTCGACGACCAGCTGCGCGGCCGGGCTCCGGCCGATCACCTTCAGGACGCCGAACCAGACGAACACCCCGCCCAGGCCCCAGCGCAGCCCGAGCAGGCCGCAGCGGTGCAGGCGCGGGGCCAGCCGGTCGAAGAGGCCGGCGCCGACGGCGGGCCGCGGTGCGGGCGGGACGGGCGTACGGGACGGGCGCAGGGGCGAGGAAACGGTCATGGCGGCCACTCCAAACGGATCGGTGCGGATCGGACGAGGGGTGCGGCCCGGACGCGCGCCCGGGCGGAGCGGTCCGGCGGCCGGCGGCCCGCGGCGTCCGCCCGAAACGGGGCGGCCGGGGGTGGCCGGGGTGACCGGGTGACACGGTGGCGCTGCGGCGGTACGCCGGTCCGGCGCCGGACCGGCCTTCGCGCGACCCGTGCGCCGCTACGGCGCGAGGCCGTAGAAACGACGTACGGAGGGCCCGCACGCCGGTGCGGCGCCGGGCCTGCACGTACGGCCCTGTACACCGGTGCGGCGTCCGGGCTGTACCTACGACCTGGACGCCGGTGCGGCGCCGGCCTCTACGTAACGACCTGGACGCCGGTGCGGCGTGCGGGCCTGTACGTAACGACCTGGACGCCGGTGCGGCGCCGGGCCCGTATGTGCGGCCGCGTCCGGGGGCGGTCACGGCACGGCCCCCGGCGCGTGCCGCCGCTCCGGGGGCCGGGACCGGGTGCCGTCCCCTCACGGCACGGCGTACCCGCTCGCCGGGCGACCGGCAGCGCCTGGTTGCGCATCACGCTAGCCACTCGCCGGGGTCACGGCGATGCCCATCGCTTCCTTGCATGCCTCCGATGAAGGAAGCCGATAGGCCGTTGCCCCGCGCGATCAAATCTCGCCAGCCTGGGGACAGTTCGAGCTTCTGTCTGATCCGCGACCCACTCCTGCCCCGCACCGCACGCGAAGGAAACCAGGGATGTCTCTGCGACCCGTGTCCCCCGCCCCGACCACCCCCGCGGCCGTCACGCCGCTCACCCGGCGGCGGGTGCTCACCGCCTCCGCCGCCGCGGCCGGCGCCTTCGCGCTCGTCACCGCCGGCGGCGGCACGGCCTGGGCGTCCACCCCGCTCACCCGCTTCGAGGCGGAGACCCGCACCGGCCGCCGCGCCCCCGGAGCCGTCGCCGAACCGAGCGTCGTGGTCCGCTGGAACCAGGCCACCATGGACGCCATACTCGGCCGCTACCACACCGCCGGAAACCGCTTCGGCCCCGCGACGGTCAACGCCCGCGCCCTCGCCGTCGTCCACAACTGCATCTACGACGCCTGGGCCTGTTACGACCGCGTCGCCTCCGGCACCCGCTTCGGCGGCGCCCTGCGCCGCCCCCGCGGCGAGCGCACCCTCGACAACAAGAACGAGGCCGTCAGCTACGCCGCCCACCTCGCGCTGCTCGACCTCTACCCCGAGTACAAGGTCGCCATCGACTCGATGCTGAGCAGCCTCGGCTACGACCCCGAGCTCACCGGCCCGCGCCGCTACAGCCCCGCCTGGATCGGCCGGCGCACCGCCCAGGCCGTCCTCGACTACCGGCACGCCGACGGCGCCAACCAGCTCGGCACCCCCGCGTACTCCGACACCACCGGCTACCAGCCGAAGAACCCGCCGCAGACCGCCGGCGCCTTCGACCCGTCGATCGTCGTCGCGCCCGAGCACTGGAGCCCGCTGATCGTCGGCGGCAAGACCCAGAAGTACCTCACGCCGCAGTTCGCGGTGATGCAGCCGTTCGCGCTCAGCAGCCCCGACCAGTTCACGGTCGCCGCGCCGCCCGCGTACCCCTCCGTCCGGATGACCGCCGCCATCGAGGAGGCCCTCGACATCAGCGCCGGTCTGACGGACGAGCAGAAGTGCATCGCCGAGTTCTGGCTCAACGACGACGTCACCCCGCCCGGCGCCCAGCAGATGTGGGGCCGCTTCGTCTCGGCCCGCGACGGCTACGGCATCGACGAGGACGCCAAGCTGTTCTTCGGCCTCAACATGGCCGAGTGCGACGCCGCCATCGGCTCCTGGGCGGTCAAGGCGCAGTACGACTTCGCGCGCCCGTCCACCCTGATCCCGTACGACCAGCGCGGCCGGCAGGTCCGCGCCTGGGGCGGCCCGGGCAACGGCACCGTCACGCGCGACGGCGTCGACTGGCAGGCGTACGTCGCCGTGCCGCCGTTCCCCGCGACCGTCTCGGGCCACAGCACCTTCTCCGGCGCCGCCGCCGAGTTCCTGCGCCGCTTCACCGGCACCGACGCCTTCGGCGACTCCTTCCGCTTCCGGGCCGGCACCTCGACCGTCGAGCCCGGCCTCACCCCGCACGACGACGTCGTGCTCACCTGGCCCACCTTCACCGAGGCCGCCCACCAGGCCGGCATCTCCCGGGTGTACGGCGGCATGCACTGGAGCTTCGACAACGAGCCCGGGATCGAGATGGGCCACCAGATCGGCCAGGTCGTGTACCGCAAGGCCATGTGTTACTTCAACGGCGCGCACTGAGGAGACAAGCCGTGAGCAACCAGACCACCCAGACCCCGTCTCCGGCGCAGAACGCGCCGCAGGCCGGGGCGCCACAGGCCGCCGGGCAGGCCGCCGCGCAGTCCGCCGCGCGCAAGCGCGGCAGTGGCGCCCCGCCCTTCCCCGGTGCCAAGCCGGCGCTGCTCGGCACGCTCGCCACCCTCGTGTCCCTGGTCGTCCTCGTGGCGCTCGGCCAGGCCACCGGCCAGCTGCTCTTCATCGCCCCGCTCGCCGCGACCGCGATGATCATCTGCAGCACCCCGGCACTGCCGCCCGCCCAGCCCCGCAACGTGGTCCTCGGCCAGCTCGGCTCCGCCGTCCTCGGCCTCGCCGCGGCCGCGCTCGCCGGCCACAACCTGTGGGTCGCGGCCGTCGCCGCCGGCCTCTCCGTCGGACTGATGCTGCTGCTGCGCGCGATCCACGCCCCGGCCGCCGCCACCGCCGCCGTCGTGGTGCTCCAGCACCCGGCGCCCGTCCCGTTCCTCGTCCTGCTCGCGATCGGCAGCGTGCTGCTCGTCCTGGTCGGCCTGGTCGCCTCCAAGGCCGGTGCGATCGCCAAATACCCGACGTACTGGTGGTGAACCCGATGAACCGCGACTCCCTGCTCGTCAGCACCGACCGGATCCAGGCCCACCTCGCGCACCCCGAGGACGCCGAGGACCGGGGCCGCATGGTCCTCGTCGAGATCACCGACGGCGGCAACGACGGCGGCGGCCGGGCCGGCCGCATCCCCGGAGCCGTACGCCTCGACTGGAGCGGCGACCTCCAGGATCCGGTACGCCGGGACCTCATCGGCCCCGAGGCCTTCGCCGCCCTCCTCGGCCGGCACGGCATCTCGCCCGACGACACCGTCGTCTTCTACAGCGGCAACAACAACTGGTGGGCGGCGGCCGGCTATTGGCAGTTCCGCCTGTACGGGCACCGGGAACTGCGCCTCCTCGACGGCGGGCGCGCCCGCTGGGAGGCGATCGGCGGGGAGCTCACCACCGAGGCGCCCCGGCGGGCCGCGACCGAGTACCCCGTGCCGGCCGGCGCCGACGAGTCCGTCCGGGCCCGCCGCGACGACCTGCTCGACCACATCGGGCGGCGCACGCTGCTCGACGTACGGTCGATCGAGGAGTACCTCGGGCACACCAACACCCCGCCCGGCGTCCCCGACGACATCGGCGTCCGCTGCGGCCACGCGCTGTCCGCCGAGCACATCCCCTGGCACACCGCCGTCCACGCCGACGGCACCTTCCGCGACGACGACGAACTCAGGGCCGCGTACGGCGGGCTGCGCACGGACGTCGCCACCGTCGTCTACTGCCGGGTCGGCTGGCGCTCCGCACACAGCTGGTTCGTGCTGCACGAGCTGCTCGGCATGAAGGACGTGCGCAACTACGACGGCGCGTGGCGGGAGTTCGGCTCCCTGATCGGCGCGCCCATCGTCAAGGGCCCGCAGCAGTGGGGCCCCGACCCCATCCCGTCCGTCGTTCCCCAGCGCGCCGCCGCCGCATCGGAGGTCACCGCACGTGCCTGACGTCACCATCTACCGCGATGTCCTGCGCGACGGCTTCGAGCAGACCGAGCTGCCCTGGGTGCCGTGGACCGAACCAGGGCGCGAGGGCGTCGAGTTCGTCGTCCTGTGGGGTCCCGGCCACGCGGGCGAGGAGGACTCCGCGTCCCTCCTGCTCCGCTTCCCGCCGGGCGCGCACGGCGACTTCCACGAGCACCTGGGCCACGAGCTGATGCTCGTCCTCGACGGCACCCTCGACCACAGCGACGGGCGCCGCTTCCACCGCGGCGACCTCGTCGTCGAGGAGCCCGGCACCCGCCACCAGATGTCCAGCGCCACCGGCTGCACCGTCCTCGCCGTCCGTGCCCGCCCGGCCGCCGCACGCACGCCCGTCGCGGGCGAGATCACGACAGGCGTGGGCGCGGGCGCGCCCGCCGCCTGACGCCCGGGGCCCGGCCTCCTGCCGGGCCCCACCCCCCGGCCCGTACCGCCTGCCGTGCGGGTGGACGAGCTCCAGGCGCGCGCCCGCTCTTCCGCGCCCGCTCTTCCGCGCCCCTTTTTTCCGCGCCTCGTGTGCGCACCGCCGCCGGCCGTCGCCCGGCCCCCTCACCGGCCGCGCCACCACCGCCCCGCCGGTCCGCGACCGACCGTCGCGCCCTTCCCGCGCCACCGCCCACGGGCGGCTCCCCCCTTGTCGCATCCGTATACGCATCCGCACCGTCACTGGAGACACGCCATGCAACGCATGCACAGTCCCGAGCCCTCCCGCCGGGTCCTGCTCACCACCGGTTCGTCCGACGCGCACACGTGGAATCTGGTGCACCTCCAGCTCTTCCTGGAGGAGCACGGGCACTCGGTGCTCAACCTGGGGCCGTGCGTGCCCGAGCGGCTGCTCGTCGACACCGCGCGGATGACCAGCCCCGACCTCGTCGTGCTGTCGTCCGTCAACGGACACGGGCACCAGGACGGACTGCGGGCCGCCCGCGCGCTGCGCGCGGACGAGGACACGCAGGGGATCCCGATGGTGATCGGCGGCCTCCTCGGCATCTCGCCGGACGGGGCCGAGGAGCGGCGCGCGGAGCTGCTGGCCGCCGGGTACGACGAGGTGTACGCGGACGGCACGGCGCCCACCGCGCTCCTCACGCACCTCGGCCGGCTCGGCGAACGGGCCGCGGCGAGAGGCGCGTGTACCGGGCGGGCCGCGGCATGACCCCTTCCGGACCGCCTCCGCTCCCGCACTCGTCCCCGCAACCCCTCTCCCAGGCTCCGCCCGGCGACCTCGGCGCGTTCGTCCAGGAGTCCGCCGCGGCCGGTGAGCTCGTCGTGCAGCCCCGGATGGGCATGGTGTCCCCGGAGGCCATGGCCGCCGGTGTCGCGGCCGTCGCCGCGCTCCCGGAGCGGACCGTCTCGACGCTCACCATCGACAGCTACACCCGCGTCGGCGACCACGCCGCCGCCACCGCCGCCCTGCGCACGGGCCGGCCGCTCAACGGCTTCCCGATCGTCAGCCACGGCCCGAAGACCGCCGCCCGGGTGGCCGCGGCCGCCGGGCGCCGCACGCCGGTGCAGGTCCGGCACGGCTCGGCCGACCCGATGGCCATCTTCCGGACGATGGCGGCCGCCGGGCTCACCGCCAGCGAGGGCGGCCCCGTCTCGTACTGCCTGCCCTACGGCCGTACCCCGCTCGCCGAAGCCGTCGCCGCCTGGCGGGACTCCACGCAGTTCCTCACCGAGGAGAGCCGGGCGAACGGCCGCCGGGCGCACCTGGAGTCCTTCGGCGGCTGTCTGCTCGGCCAGCTGTGCCCGCCGTCGATGCTGGTCGCGGTCTCCGTCCTGGAGTGCCTCTTCTTCGCCGCGAACGGTGCGACCAGCGTCTCCCTGTCGTACGCCCAGCAGACCCACGCCGCCCAGGACGCGGGCGCCCTCGCCGCGCTGCGGCTGCTCGCCGACGAGCTGCTCCCGGCCGGCGTCGACCGGCACATCGTGCTCTACACGTACATGGGGGTCTATCCGCGCACCGTCCCCGGCGCCCGGCTGCTGCTGCGCCGCAGCGCCGAACTCGCCGTGCACGGCGGGGCGCAGCGGCTGATCGTGAAGACCGAGACGGAGGCGCACCGCATCCCGACGGTCGCGGAGAACCTGACGGCGCTGGGCGTGGCCGCCGACGCGGCCCGGGCGGCGCGCACCCGGCTGCGGGCCGCGGGCCCGCCGGCCGGCGACACCGAGGAGATCCTCGGCGAGGCCCGGGCCCTGGTCGGCGCGGTCCTGGCGCTCTCCGACGACCTGGGGGCGGCGATCCTCAAGGCCTTCGACCGGGGGCTGCTCGACGTGCCGTTCTGCCTGCACCCGGACAACCGGGGCGACGCCCGTTCCGCGGTCGCCCCGGACGGGCGGCTCCAGTGGACCGATCTGGGGTCGCTGCCGCTGCTCACCACCAGCCGGAGGACCACCCCGATGACCTCGCGCCAGCTGTCCGGGATGCTCGGCCGGGTCGCCCGCGAGCACGACCTGGCCGCAGAGACCGCCCCGCCGCCCGAGCCGGCGCCGCTCAGGACACCGAAGTGCCTGGCCGACCCGGTCGCCGAGCCGCTGCGGATCGCCTTCGTCGGCATGGGCCCGCGCGGCCTGTCCGTCCTGGAGCGGCTCGCCGCCCGGTGCGCCGAACGGCCGCCCGCGCGCCGGATGGAGGTGTACGCGATCGATCCGTACGAGGCGGGGGCCGGACGGATCTGGCGCACCGACCAGTCGCCGTGGTTCCTGATGAACACCGCGGCGCAGGAGGTCACCATGTTCTCCGGCCCGGCGGACGAGGGGCCGCACCGGCCGGGCGCGGGGCCCTCGCTGGGCGAGTGGTGGGCGGAGCACGACCCCGCGCACGCCGAGCCGCAGGGGTACGCGCCGCGGGTGGTGTACGGGCGGTACCTGTCGTACGTGATGGAGCGCGTCGAGGAGACCCTGCCGCCCTGCCTCACGGTGCACCGGGTCCCGGCGAAGGTGATCTGCGCCGAGCGGAGCGCGGCCGGGGAGTCGTACCGGCTGCGGCTCGACCGCGGCGACGTGCTCACCGTGGACCGGATCGTGCTCGCCACCGGGCATCCGGTCAACGAGCCGGACCGGCAGCAGCGGGAGTGGCTGCGCTTCGCCCGTACGCACACGACCGCGGCCCGGCCGCTGCGGTACGTGACGGGCGGCTCGGCCAACGCGATGCCGCTCGCGGACATCCCGGCCGGCGCCCGGGTGGGTGTCATCGGGATGGGCCTGACCTTCTACGACGTCGTCGCGGAGCTGACCCTGGGGCGCGGCGGCGCGTTCACCGAGGGCGGGGACGGGCTGCTCTACCTGCCCAGCGGGAAGGAGCCGCGGATCCTCGCCGGCTCGCGCGCCGGCGTGCCGCTGCTGACCCGGGGGATCAACCAGAAGGGGCCCGAACACCGCTACCGGCCCGTCCTGTTCACGCCCGCGCGGATGGCCCGGCTGCGCGCCGAGCACGCCCCGCTCGACTTCGAGCGGACGGCGCTGCCCTGGCTGCTCGCCGAGGTGAACGTGGTGCTCCTGGCGACCCGGATCCGGCAGGTCCACGGGCCGGACGCGGCCGCCGAGTTCACCGGCCGGGCGGAGGAGGCGCTCGCGCTCGCGCCCGACCTCGACGTGCTGCGCGGGCTCGCCGCGGGGTACCGGGTGGATCCGCGGCCGCTGACCGAACTGACCTCGATGGCCCGGCCGTTCGAGGGCCGCAGGTTCGGCTCGCCGGCCGAGTTCCAGAAGGTGCTCACCGAGTGGCTGCGGGCCGATCTGGGCGACGCCCGGCTCGGGAACGCGGACGGCCCGGTGAAGGCGGCGGCGGACGTGCTGCGGGACGTCCGGCAGACCATCCGCGACCTGGTGGACTTCGGCGGCCTCACCCCCGAGTCGCACCGCTGGTTCGTCGGCGCGTTCAGCCCGGTGGCCGCGATGGTGTCGACCGGTCCGCCGCTCGCCCGCTCCGAGCAGTTCCTGGCGCTGCTCGCGGCCGGGGTGCTCGAACCGGTGGGCCCCGGCGCCCGGTTCGGCACGGACCCGGTCGAGGGCCGGTTCACGGTGGAGTCGGCGCAGGTGGAGAACTCCTGGACGGCGCTCGACGTGCTGCTCGACGCCCGGCAGCCGACGACCGACGTGACCGCGGACCGCGATCCGCTGATCCGGGGCATGGTCGCCGACGGGATGATCCGGCCGTTCACGAACACGGCCGACGGGACGGGCGAGTTCATGACCGGCGGGGTCGACTGCACGGACTCCCCGTTCCACGTGGTCGGCGCGGACGGTGCGCCGGACACCTCCGTCCATGTGATCGGCATCCCCAGCGAGCACACCCGGTGGTTCACCCAGGTCGGCAGCGGCCGGCCCGGCACCTGGGGCTCCTTCACGCGGGACGCCGACGCCATCGCCGGGGCGCTGGCCGGAGCGGCGGGATGACGGGCCGCGGGACGAGGGCGGCGGGCGCGGTGCCGGAGCGGCGGCCGGCCGGGTACGCGGAGCACCGGCGGACCGCCGCCCACGAGGAGTACCGGGCCGCGCGGGACCTGCTGCTCCGGCTGCGCGGCGACCGGGAGGCGGCCACCGCCGCGTTCCGGTGGCCGCGGGCCGGGCACTTCAACTGGGCCCTGGAGTGGTTCGACGTGGTCGCCGAGGGCAATGAGCGCACCGCCCTGGAGATCCTCGGCCACCCGGCCCCGGACGGCACGGTCCCGGTCGCCGACCGGGTCACCTTCGCCGAACTCGGCGCGCGATCCGACGAGTTGGCAGTCGGTCTTGCGGAGGCGGGGGTGGCCCGGGGCGACCGGGTGCTGATCCTGCTCGGCACCCGGGTGGAGCTGTGGGAGACCCTGCTCGGCTGCATCAAGCTGGGCGCGGTCGTGGTCCCCGGCTACCAGGACCTCACCCGGGACGAGGCCGCCGACCGGATCGGCCGCGGCGCCATCCGGCACGTCGTCTGCGCACCCGAACTCGGCGACATGCTGGACGGGTTGGAGGTGCCAGGGGTGCGGATGGCGCCCGGCGCCGGACAGCGGCCGGGCTGGCTCCCGTACCCCGACACCCGCGATGCGGCCCGGCGCCGCCCGTACCTCCCGGACGGCCCGAGCCGCGCCGCCGATCCGTCGTTCTGCTACTTCACCTCGGGCACCACCTCGCTGCCGAAGCTGGTCGAGCACTCCCACGCCGGATACGGGGTCGGGCACCTGTCCAGCCTGTACTGGAGCGGGCTGCGCCCGGGCGACCGGCACCTCAACCTGTCGGCGCCGGGCTGGGCCAAGCACTCCTGGTCCAGCTTGTTCGTCCCGTGGACGGCCGGCGCCACGGTCGTCGCCCCGCCCGACGGCGGCATCCCGGCGGCGCTGCTGCCCGGGGTGCTCGCCGGTCAGCGGATCAGCAGCCTGTGCGCGCCGCCGAGCGCGTGGCGGGCGATGCTGCCGTACGTGACCGGGGGCCGGGGCGCGCCACGGCTGCGCGAGGCGACGGCGGCCGGCGAGCCGCTGACGGCCGAGGTGACGGACCGGATCGAGCAGGCGTGGGGCGTGCGGGTCCGGGACGGCTACGGCCAGACCGAGGCCACCGCCCTGATCGGCCGGGCCCCGGACACCCCGGCCGCCGACTCCCCGCTCGGCCATCCGCTGCCCGGCTACCGGATCGTGCTGCGCGACCCGGAGACCGGGGAGCTCGGTGAGTCCGGCGAGGTGTGCGTGGACCTGACGGAGCGTCCGCCCGGTCTGATGCGCGGCTACGCCGACCGGCCGGACCGCACGGAGGAGGCCTTCGCCGGCGGTCTCTACCGGACCGGGGACCGGGGCGAGCGGTGCGCCGACGGGTCGATCCGGCTGCTGGGCCGGCTGGACGAGGTCTTCAAGTCGCACGGGCACCGGGTCTCGCCGATGGAGATCGAGGCGGTCCTGCGCACCCATCCGGCGGTCGCCGACGCGGCGGTGATCCCCTGCCCGGACGAGCGCGGCGGCCTGGCCCCGTACGCCGTGGTGGAGGCCGCCCGCGCCTATGAACCGAGCCTGCTCGCCCAGGAGTTGATCGACCTGGCGGCCCGCCGGCTCGCCCCGGTCTTCGTGCCGCGCGGGGTCGACCTGGTCCCGAGCCTGCCCCGGACCCGCTCGGGCAAGGTGCGGCGGGGCGCGCTGCGGCCGGGCGGCGGGGCGGTCGCCTGAGGCCCCTTCGTGGCACCGTACGAGCGGGCCCGGTCGACGACATGTCGGCCGGGCCCGCTTCGTACGGTACGGGAGGGTGTCGGACGCTTCGTACGGTACGGGGAGGGCCCCGGACGCCTCGTACGGTACGAGAGGGCGCCGGACGCCTCGTTCGGTACGGGCAGGGTGCGGGACGCCTCGTTCGTGCGGGGGGGTGCCGGACGCTTCAGGCGGCCGTCACCGGGTCGCGTTCGGCGGACCGGAGCAGCACCGTCGCCACCGCGCGGGCGCGCACCGCCGCCTCCGTTGTGCCCTCGCGCAGGGCCGTGACGATGGCGCCGTCGCCGAGCAGGGCGAGCTGGCGGGCGAGGGTCTCGTGGTCCCGGTAGCCGCCCTCGGTGAGGAGGCTGTCGAGGCGGGCGATGACCTTCTCCTTGTGCTCGGCCGCCACATGGTGGGCCGGACTCTCCGGATCGGCCGTCTCGACCATGGTGTTGATGAAGGCGCAGCCGCGGAAGTCCGCGGCGGCGAAGCGCTCGGCGAGTCCGTCGAAGAGGGCGAGCGGCAGCTCCTCGGGTCTGCGCTCGCTCGCCTCGATCCGGCCGTCGAGCCAGGCCCGCCACATGCCGTCACGGCGCCGCAGCACCTCGACGACCACGTCGTCCTTGCTGGGGAAGTGCCGGTAGAAGGAGGCGCGGCCCACTCCGGACTCGGACAGGATGCGCTCGATGCCGACGGCCCGGATGCCCTCTTCGTAGAAAAGACGCTCCGCGGCGCTGAGGAGCCGTTCTTTCGCGTTCGTGGCCATACCGAACGGTACCACTCGGTGCCGAAATGCTGAATGGAGTGGGCGCTTCCCGTTGCGCGGGACGGAACCGATCGGTACCGTCTGGATGGTACCGATCAGTTCCATGTTGATCCGGCTCAAGGAGAGCGTCATGCCCCGCCTCACCCAGCTGACCGTCGAGACCGCCGACGAGGAGCAGCGCGAGCTGCTCGAAGGCACCCTCAAGCAGCTCGGCAAGCTGCCCAACCTGTACGCCGCCCTCGCCAACGGCCCGGCCGCCCTGCGTGGTTACCTCGCCATGCGCGACGCCCTGGTCGGCGGCAGCTTCGGCGCCCGGCAGCGCGAGCAGCTCGCGCTCTACATCGCGCAGCGCAACGACTGCACGTACTGCGTCTCCGCGCACACCCTGCGCGGCGGCAAGGTCGGCCTGAGCGAGCAGGAACTGCTCGCCACCCGCCGGGGCCAGGACGCCGGCGACCCGCACATGGACCAGGTCCTGCGCATCACCGGCGCCATCATGGAGAGCGGCGGCCGCGTCACCGACGCCGCCCTCGCCGACGCCCGCGCCGCCGGCGTCACGGACGCCGAACTGGCCGAGATCGTCGGCCACGTGGCGCTCAACGTGCTGTCGAACTTCTTCAATCACGTTGCGCAGCCGGATCTGGACTTTCCGTTGGTCCCGGCCCAGCTCGCCGAGTAGAGTCCTCCGCGGCCGAGCAGGGGTGCCGGAAGCGACGCAGCGTCCGGCACCCCTGTGGTGCTACGACCGACTGGGGCGATCGATTCGGGCGGTGTGACCTGCCGTCCAGTGCCATCCGCCGCCGGGGGGCGGCAAGGGGGTTGAACACGTGGACATCGACGCAAGAACCCTGAGAACCTTCCGTGAAGTGACCCTCACGGGGTCCTTCACCCAGGCGGCCCGCCGCCTCGGGTACTCGCAGTCCAGCGTCACGGCGCAGATGCGCGCCCTGGAACGGCAGGTGGGGGAGCCCGTCTTCGAACGGCTTCCCAGCGGCGTACGGCTCACCCGCACCGGCATCGTCCTGTGCGACTACGCCCGCCAGATCCTCACGCTCGTCGGGGAGTTGGAGGTCACCCTGCGGCGGCCCGCCGCCAACCCGCCGCGGATGACCGTCGGCATCGTGCCCGCGCTCGCCTACGGCCAGCAGCTCGCCCGCCTCACCCACATCGGCCGCCGGCTGCTCTCCGGCGTCCAGCTCGCCCTGCGCGTCATGGGCACCGGCGAGATCCACGACGCCTTCCGGGCCGGCACCATCGACGGCGCCCTCGTGCTCACCGTCGCCGACGCCGACGACCCGTCCGGCGCGACCGGGACCGCGGCCGAGCAGCCACGCGCCGAACGCCCCGACGACCTCACCGAAACCCGGCTCCAGGAAGTCGAGTTCGTGCCCGTCACCGGTGGCTCGCGGCTCGGCGGCACGTCCGTCGGCCGTCAGGTCGTCATCGCCGACCCCGACTGTCCCTCACAGCGCTGGCTGCCGGAATTCCTCCGGCTGCGCTCCGAGGCGCCGCCCGAGATCCACGAACTCGGCTCCATGGCCGGGGTCCGCGCCGCCGCCCAGTCCGGGCTCGGCTGCGCGATGCTCCCGATGGCCCTGGCCGCCTCCCCGAACGAGGCCACCGGACTGCGCCCGCTGCCCGGCGTCCCCCGGATGCGCTGGAACGCCTGCATGATCTCGGCGCGCACCGACGACCGGCCGGCGCTCGACTGGGAGAACCTGGCCGAGACCCTCCGTCAGGCCACCGCCCTGGCCTGCGTCGTCCCACGGCTCGACACCGAGTGCACGGCCCCCGCGGCTCCCGCGCCCTCCGGAGCCCCGTCGGCCGCGGTGGCTCCTGTGGCCCCTGCAGCGCCCGTGACCCCGGTGGCGCCCGTGACCCCTGTGACCCCCGTGGCTCCCGTCGTGGCGGCGAACCCGCGCCTCGCGGGCTGACCGCCACCCCCTGAACC
Source organism: Streptomyces sp. NPDC004788 (assembly GCF_053601115.1). NCBI lineage: Bacteria > Bacillati > Actinomycetota > Actinomycetes > Kitasatosporales > Streptomycetaceae > Streptomyces > Streptomyces sp. NPDC004788. The sequence continues at coordinate 20,665 of NZ_JBSGBF010000053.1, read as the reverse complement.
GGTGCCACGGCACATCCGTGACCTCCCCGGACCCACACCCCCGACCGGGCCCACGAGGCGGCGGAAGTGCCGTGGCACCTTTCTGCTCACCGTTCAGTGCCGGATGATGCCGGTGCTCTCGCCGCGCAGCACCGGCTCCCCGTCCTGGTTGCTGATCTCGATGTCGAGCTCCAGGCCCGTGCCCGCGCGGACCTCGCTCATCGCCCGGACGGTCACCTCCGCCGTGATCGTGTCACCCGACCAGACCGGCCGCAGGAACTCCCAGGCCATCCGGCGCGCGATGAAGTCGAGCCGCCCGCCGATCTTCGTGGCGAGCGACGCGGTGAGCAGCCCGTGGGCCATCACCCGCCCCTGGTCGGGCAGATGGTGCCGGCCGTGGTCCCCGCTGAGCTCGGCGAAGGCGGCGACGTCCGCGTCCGTGATGGTCCGCCGCTCGCGCAGCACCTGACCGACTTTCAGGCCGACGGCGTGTGACTCTGACACTTCGCTCCTCCAGGTGAGCGTCGGACATGAGGCCGTCAGTCTCGCAGCGCCCCTGTGAGCACCGCAACCAAGCGCTTGCTCAGCCGAGGCCCGGCGCGGGTCGGTGAGTACGATGGGGGCCGGACGGGAGAGGACGGCGGCGTGACGGTTCGAAGCGGCTCGGACGGGACGGAGTCCGCCCCGCGCAGGCGCGGCCAGGGCGAACTGGAGGCCCAGGTGCTCGCCGTACTGAAGGACGCGCCCGGCCCCGTGCCCGTGGTCTGGGTCCAGGAGGGCCTCGGCGGCGACCTCGCCTACACCACCGTCATCACCATCCTCACCCGGCTGCACGGCAAGGGCGCCGTCGCCCGCGAACGCGCCGGACGCTCCTTCGTCTGGACCGCCGTCGCCGACGAGGCCGGACTCGCCGCGCTGCGCATGCGCAAGGTCCTGGACGCCGAGGCCGACCGCGAGGCCGTCCTCGCCAGCTTCGTCACCGCCCTCTCGCCGGGCGACGAGCGACTGCTGCGTGAACTCCTCGCCGACGATGCCGAAGCGGCGGCCGAAGCGAGAACGGACCGCCGGAGGGAGGGCGGAGACTAGCGGTCATGGGAGTCTTCGTCTTCCTTCCGCTGCTGCTCCCGCTCAGCGCCTGGCCCGTCGCCCGGCTCGCCGAGCACCGGCTGCACCCGCGCGCCGCCACCCGGCTGCTCACGGGCTTCGCCGTCGTACTCGCGCTCTGCAGCACGCTCTGCCTCGCCCTGCTCATGGTCGTCGGCACCGCGCAGCTCCCCGGCAACCCGCTGCCCGACGGCTGGTCCGACCCCGAGGTGCGGGCGGCGGTCCCGTACGACGGGATCGCCGGGCGTGCCGCCATCCCGGCCCTCGGCGCCGTCGTGCTCGCCTGTCTGCACGCCGTCGCCCGCCATCTGCGGGTGCGCCGCCGCGCCGAGCGGGCCCTCGCCGGGCTGCCGGGCGGGCGGCCGGTCGCGGTGCTGCCCGACCCCACCCCGTACGCCTACGCCCTGCCCGGCCGGCGCCGCCGCCGACTCGGCGGCAGCCATGACCGGCGTGTCCGGCGTGTCCGGCGCGACCGGGTCGTGGACCGGGTCGTGGTCAGCAGCGGGATGCTGGCCGTGCTCGGCCCCGCCGAACGGCGGGCGCTCTTCGCGCACGAGCGGGCCCATCTGACCGGCCGTCACCACCGCCATCTGCTCGCGGTGGAACTCGCCGCCCGTGCCAACCCGTTCCTGCGCCCGCTGCGCACCGCCGTCTCCTACACCGCCGAGCGCTGGGCCGACGAGGAGGCGGCCGGCGCCGTCGGCAGCCGTCGCACGGTCGCCCGCGCGATCGGCCGGGCTGCGCTGATCGCGGCGCCCGCACCGGCCGCCGCCGCCCTGGCCCACGTGTCCGGCGGGAGCACGGGCGGGGGAGCGGGCCCGGTGCCGCGCCGGGTCGCCGCCCTGCTCGGCCCCGAGCCCGCCGAACCCGGCCTCGCCTGGCCGCCGCTGTCCACGGCGGTGGGCCTCGCGGTGTGGGGCGCGGCGGCGGGCGCGACCGTCTCGGCGCTCTCCTCGGCGAACTCGGCCGTCACCCTCCTCCTCGTCCTGCACGCCGCCACGCCGCTCGTCTAGCTCCGGCTCCTACAGGTCGAACTCGTGCGGCGGCAGGTCGAGCGCGAAGCACGCCTCGCGCACCACGCCCTGCTCGGTCTTGTCGAAGTCGCCGTCGGCGCCGCCGATGACGATGCCGATCTGGACGACGGCACGGGCCTCGGCCGGCTTCTTCTTCGCCTTGGCGATCTCCTGGAGCACGCTGACCTTGCCGAAGTCGAAGTCGGCGGCCAGCTTGTCCAGATTGGCGTCGAAGCGGCGCTGCAGATCCGCCGCGTCGAAGTTCTGCAACACCTCGTTGGTCGCGATGAGCTGGGCGACCCGGCGGCGCTCGGAGGCGTCGACGGTGCCGTCGGCCGCCGCGACGAGCGCGCACATCGCCATGCTCGCGTCGCGGAAGGCGCCGCTCTTCAGGTCGTTCTTGGTCGCGAGCAGCTGGGTCTGCATCGATGCCGCGGATTCCTTGATGCGGTCCCACAGGGCCATGTCGGTGTACTCCTGACGTCGTCGATCAACTTCTACGTGTCTGTAGAACGTGGCAGGGTGACCGGGAGTTCCCCGGTCCTCCGCGCCGCTGCCTACGATGAGGAGGTGCCGGAACCCCAAACGCATGAGCGGACCCCCGGGGCCCGTGAACTCGCGGCCGCCGCCGCCGTCTTCGCGCTGCTCGCCGACCCCACCCGCCTTCAGCTCGTGTGGCTGCTCACCAAGGGGGAGGCCGACGTGACCGCCCTGACCGAGGCGTGCGGCGCCGCGCGCCCCGCCGTCAGCCAGCATCTGGCCAAGCTGCGGATCGGCGGTCTCGTCCAGTCCCGCAAGGACGGCCGGCGGGTCGTGTACGCGATGCCCGACGGGCACCTCAAGCGGCTCGTCGTCGAGGCGATCAACCGCGCCGACCACGAGGTGAGCGGCGAGCCCTGGCACGACTGAGGCGGCCGGGTCCGCGGAACCTCACGTCAACATGTGCGCAACCATGCACGCATCCGCTACCGTGGAAGCGTGCTCTCCGTGCTGCGCACCCCCGCCTTCCGGCGCCTGTTCGCGGCCCAGGTCGTCGCCCTCGTCGGCACGGGCCTCGCCACCGTCGCCCTGTCGCTGCTCGCGTACGACCTCGCGGGCGCGGACGCCTCCGCCGTCCTCGGCACCGCGCTCGCGCTCAAGATGGTCGCGTACGTGGCCTTCGCCCCGCTCGCCGGAGTCCTCGCCGCCCGGCTGCCACGGCGCACCCTGCTCGTCTCGCTCGACCTGCTGCGCGCGGGCATCGCCCTCTCGCTGCCGTTCGTCACCGAGGTCTGGCAGATCTACGGCCTCGTGCTGCTGCTCCAGGCCGCCTCCGCCACCTTCACGCCCGCCTTCCAGGCCACGGTTCCCGACGTGCTGCCCGGCGAACGCGCCTACACCGAGGCCCTCTCGCTCTCCCGGCTCGCCTACGACCTGGAGAGCCTCGCCTCACCGGCCCTCGCCGCCGCGCTGCTCGCCCTCGTCCCGTACCCCTGGCTGTTCAGCGGCACCTCCGCAGGCTTCCTCGCCTCCGCGCTGCTCGTCCTCACGCTGCGCCTGCCGAAGCCCGCCCGCGGACCCGAGGAGCGGCGCGGCTCCCGGGTGCTGCTCGGCGCCCGGCTGATGTTCGCCACCCCACGGCTGCGCGCCCTGCTCGCCCTCGATCTCGCGGTGGCCGCGGCCGGCGCCCTGGTCCTGGTCGGCACGGTCACCCTGGTCCGGGTCACGCTCGGCCGCCCGGCGGGCGACGTGCCGCTCGCGCTCGGCGCGTACGGCGCGGGCTCGATGGGCGTCGCGCTCCTGCTGCCCCGGCTGCTCGACCGGCTCGACGAGCGGCGCGTGATGCTGACCGGGGCGTTCGCCCTGCCCGCGGTGCTCGGCGCGCTCGCCCTCGCGCTCACCCTGGGGCGCGGCGCCGCGGCCTGGGCCGGGCTGCTCGGCGCGTGGGTACTCGCCGGGGCGGCGACCTCGGCGGTGCTCACCCCGAGCGGCCGGCTGCTGCGCCGCTCGGCCGACCCAGCGGACCTCCCGGCCGCCTTCGCCGCCCGTTTCTCGCTCTCGCACGCCTGCTGGCTGTTCACGTATCCGCTGGCCGGCCGGCTCGTCTCGCGCGGCGCCGGCCCGGTCCTCCCGGCGGCGGTCCTCGGCGGTCTCGGGCTGCTCGCCGCGCTCGCCGCCGCCCGGCTCTGGCCCCGTACCGACCCGGCGGCGCTGCCGCACACCCACCCCGAACTGCCCGCCGGCCATCCGCACCTCGCCGGGGCCGGGGCGCACGCACACGTCTTCCACATCGACGCGCTCCACCACCGGTGGCCGGAAACGCCGGACGGCGGCGGGGCAGGGCCCCACCGCCGTCCGGTCGGTGTCCTCAGGTCCGGGCGGTTCAGACCGCCGGGGCCGGGAAGGTCGGGTACTCGACGCCCGAGACGTGCTGGACGACCCGGATGACCTGGCACGAGTAGCCGAACTCGTTGTCGTACCACAGGTACAGGATCGCGTTGTCGCCGTCGACCTTGGTCGCGCCGGCGTCCACGATCGACGCGTGGCGCGAGCCGACGAAGTCCATGGAGACCGCGTCGGGAGCCGTGGTGAAGTCGATCTGGCGCTTCAGCGGCGAGTGCAGCGAGACGTCACGGAGGTACTCGAGGACCTCGTCGCGGGTGGTCTCGCGGCCCAGGCGCAGGCTCAGGATGGCGATCGAGACGTCCGGGACGGGGACGCGGATCGAGCTGCCGGTGATCGGCGCCTTCAGGTCGGGCAGCGCCTTGGCCACGGCGGAGGCGGCACCCGTCTCCGTGATGACCATGTTGAGCGGCGCCGAGCGGCCGCGACGGTCCGCCTTGTGGTAGTTGTCCAGCAGGTTCTGGTCGTTCGTGAACGAGTGGACGGTCTCCACGTGACCGCGCAGCACGCCGTACTCGTCGTCCATGGCCTTGAGCGGCGGGACGATCGCGTTGGTGGTGCAGGAGGCGCAGGACAGGACGCGCTCGTCCGGCTTGATCGTGTCGTGGTTGACACCGTGCACGATGTTCGGGACGTCGCCCTTGCCCGGGGCGGTCAGGACGACCTTGTCGATGCCCGGACGCAGGTGCTTCGACAGGCCCTCGCGGTCGCGCCACTTGCCGGTGTTGTCGATCAGGATGGCGTTGTCGATGCCGTACGCCGTGTAGTCGACCTCGGACGGGTCGTTGGCGTAGATCACGCGGATCGTGTTGCCGTTGGCGACGATCGAGCTGTTCGCCTCGTCGACCGTGATCGTGCCCTGGAACTGGCCGTGGATCGAGTCGCGGCGCAGCAGCGAGGCGCGCTTCACCAGGTCCTGGTCGCCGCCGCCGCGGACGACGATGGCGCGCAGGCGCAGGCCGTTGCCAGAGCCGGCCTTCTCGATGAGCAGGCGGGCGACGAGCCGGCCGATGCGGCCGAAGCCGTACAGGACGACGTCACGGCCCTCGCCGCGCTCGATCTTGTTGGCGCCGGTGGCGCCCGCGACGGCCTGGGCGGTGAAGTCCGCCACCGACAGACCGCGGTCGTCCGTCTTGTAGTCGGCGGCCAGCATGCCGATGTCGATCTGGGAGGGGCCCAGGTCGAGGGTGGTGAGCGCCTGCAGGAACGGCATGGTCTCGGTGACCGACAGCTCCTCGCCGTCGATCTGGCGGGCGAATCGGTGGGTCTTGAGAATGCTCACCACCGACTTGTTCACCAGGGAGCGGCTGTGCAGGAGGACGGTGACGTCCTGCTCCCGGTGCAGCTTCCCGATGATCGGAATCATGGACTCCGCGATCTCCTCGCGGTTCTTCCAGTTTGTGAACGAGTCCTCGTTGACAGTCACAGAAAGCATCTCTCGATCGAGCTAGGCAGTGCTCAAATGCTAACCCGTCCCCTCTGATGGGCGGCAGGGGGGTCCCGTGTGGTCCTGGACACGGGGGTGTGGCAGGGGAGTTTCCGGCGGTAACATCCGGCCGTCGAGCGTCTGACACTCCGTCATCCGTCAAATCGGCCGCCTTGGAGGCCCGTCGATGCGCCGCTCAGCCACCGCTCTCCTCGCCCTGCTGACCGCGTGGACCGCCCTGATCGCCGGGCCCGGCACCGCCCCGGCGCGGGCCGCCACCGGCCACCGGCCCGTGATCCTCGTCCACGGCTACAACGCCGACCCCGGCGTCTGGGGAAGCCTCGACGCGCGGCTCCGGGCCGCCGGATACGGCGACGACGAGATCTTCCGCTGGGGCTACGACACCCACCAGTCCGTCAACGAGGTCCTCGCCGGGAGCTTCGCCGCGTACGTGGACGACGTGCGCCGCCGCACCGGCGCCGACCGGGTCGACATCGTCGCCCACTCCTACGGCAGCCTGCCCACCCGCTGGTACGTGAAGTACGGCGGCGGCACCACCACCGTCGCCCACTGGATCTCCCTCGCCGGACCCAACCACGGCACGAGCGTCGCCTGGGCCTGCGCCCTGTGGGACCAGGCGTGCCGGGACATGACCCCCGGCAGCTGGGTGCAGCAGCGGCTCGCCGAGGGCGACGAGACGCCCGGCCCCGTCGCCTACACCACCTTCTGGTCGAACTGCGACGAGGTGATCAACCCCGACGACAGCGTCCCGCTGACCGGCGCCGACAACCGCCCGGCCGGCTGCCTGAAACACAACGACCTGCTCACGGACGACGGGGTCGGGCGGGGAGTCGTGGAGTCCCTGGCATGACGACCCGACAGCCCGACACCAAACGGCACCGCCTGCCTCGCGGGCTGTCGGGCTGTCGGGCTGTCGGACAGAGCGGCCGGCGTCAGATTCCGACGTCGCGCGCCCGCATGTCCTCCAGCGTCTCCCTCCTGACCAGCAGCCGACTGCTGCCCGCCGACACCGCCACCACCGGCGGGCGGCCCACCAGGTTGTACGAGGAGGCCATCGACAGGTGGTACGCGCCGGCGGCCGGGAGGGCCAGCAGGTCGCCGGGGCGGATGTCGGCCGGGAGCGGGACGCCCTCGGCGAGAATGTCGCCGGCCTCGCAGTGGCGGCCGACGACGGTCGCGCGCAGGGCGGCCGCGGCCGAGTGGCGGCCGATCAGCCGGGGCGCGTACCGCACCCCGTACAGCGCCGGCCGCGGATTGTCGCTCATGCCGCCGTCGACGGCGACGAAGACGCGCTCGGGGGTGGTCTTCACGGCCAGGACGCGGTAGACGGCGATTCCGGCGGGGCCGGTGATCGCCCGGCCGGGTTCGACGAGCAGGCGGGGGACGGGCAGGCCGGCGTGCGCGCAGCTCGCGACGAGCTCGGCGCGGATCCGGCGCGCGAGGGCGGTGAGGTCGAGCGCGGGGTCGCCGGGCCGGTAGGGGATGCCGTGGCCGCCGCCGAGGTCCAGCTCGGGCAGCACGACGCCGTGCGCGTCGCGGGTGCGGGCCATCAGGCCCACCAGCCGCCGCACCGCCACCAGGTAGGGCTTGACGTCGGTGATCTGCGAACCGAGGTGGCAGTGCAGCCCGGTGAGCCGCAGCCGCGGCTGGTCGAGGATGCGGGCGACGGCGTGCTGGGCGTGTCCGTCGCGCAGCGAGAGCCCGAACTTCTGGTCGTCGGAGCCGGTGCGGATCTTGGCGTGACCGCCCGCGCCGATCCCCGGAGTGACCCGCAGCATCACCTTCTGCTCGCCGCGCGGGCCGACGGCGGCGGCGATCCGGGCGATCTCGGCCGGGCTGTCGATGACGATCCGGCCGACGCCGAGGCGCAGCGCGGCCCGCAGGTCCTCGGGGGACTTGGCGTTGCCGTGCAGCAGGATCCGCTCGGGCGGGAAGCCGGTGGTGACGGCGAGCTCCAGCTCACCGGCCGAGCACACGTCGAGGCCCAGGCCCTCCTCGTCGATCCAGTGCGCGAGGGCGCGGCACAGGAACGCCTTGGCGGCGTAGTGGACGTCGGCCTCCGGGAAGGCGTCGCGGTAGGCGCGGCAGCGGGCGCGGACCTCGTCCTCGTCGAGGACGTAGACCGGCGTGCCGTGGCTCTCGGCGATCTCGTCGAGCGCGACCCCGCCGACCAGGAGCCGCCCGTGCGGGCGCAGGGCGGTCGAGGCCGGCCAGACGGACGGGCCGTCGCCGCCGGGGCGGGGCGCGGCGAGCGACGGCAGCGCGGTGACGGTCATTCCGGTCCCCCTCACCGGGCCGCGACGGGCAGGTGGGGGAGCGGCAACCGGGAGCGGACCGGCGCCGGGGCGGTCAGCGCCGGGTCGACGGTCAGCGCCTCGACGCCCAGCGGCCGGACCAGGGCCCGCAGCGCGGGCTCGGCGAGCGGGGTCCATGCGTGGCCGGCGCCGAGGACGGCCCGCAACCGCTCGGGCGTGGTGAACGCGACCGCCGTACGGCCGCCGAGAGGGGTACGGAAGAGCCGGGCCGCGCAGCCCCGGGCGACCGGTCGGACGGGCACGCAGAGCCGTCCGGCCGGCACCCGTTCGGAAGGCTCGGGATCGTCTCCGTACAGGACGTGGGTCATGGTGGTTCCTCCCCTGGAATCCCCTGGTGTCCCCTGCTGTCCCTCGGAACCCCCGGGTGGCCCCCGGGATCCCTTGGAACGCGCGGCCCGGCGCCCTTCGCGCCGGGACTCCGCTCCCGACACCATGCCCCCGTCCCCAGCACTCCGGGACCCGTGCTGACGACCCTCTGACGCGGCCTTGACGCGATCCCGGCGAGGGCCGCCCTCCTCACGGGACCGCGGTGCGTGCGGCGCCCGTTCCCGCCCGGATTCGCGGGATCGCCCCGAACCAGGCCGCCGGACCTGGCACGCTTGCCGTCGTGACGTACGTCGTGACCGTGGAAACGTGCATACCGGACGGCGCCCCCGAGCTCGACGACCTCGGGCAGGTCGGAGCCGCCGTCCTCCTGGAACGCGGCTTCGGCTCCGTGGCCGGCGCCGAAGGACCCGGCGGCGTGGAGGTGGACGTCTTCGACATGGCCGTCGGCGCCCACCCCGGCGGCGCCGTCCTCACCGTGAGCGTCGCCGCGCCGAGCCTGGAGGTCGCCGAGGACGCCGTGGGCGCCGTGACCCAGGAAGTCCTCGACCGCGCCGAACCGCTGGCCGGCTGGCTGGTGGTCAGCAGCGAGGTCAGGCTGCACGCCGAGCGCGCCCGGGAGAGCCTCGCCGCCGCCGACGGGCCCGACGCGCCGCCCAGCGACCCCGCCCTCCGCCGGGCCCGGCACACCGCCCGCCCCGGCACACCGGGAGTCCCCGGCGCTCCGGGCTTCCCTGGAGCCTGGAGCGCCGCGGACGACTGGATACCCGACGACGACGTCATCGAGGAGAGCCCCGACCCCGAGGCCGAACTCCGGGCCATGGCGCCCCGGCTGCGCGCCTTCGACCCGGCCGTCTTCGGCACCGCCCCCGAGACCGCCGCCCTCGCGGCCGGCGCCCTCGTGCACGCCGCCGAGGTGCTCATCGACGAGCTCTATGACGACGTGCAGGCCCTCGCCGAGGAGGACACCGACGTCGCCGCCTGCCAAGGCCACCTCTGGCACCTGGACCGGCTGCCCGCCCGGCACGCGGCCCGCTACGACGAACTCTTCGCCCGCCGCTTCCTGGTGACCGCGGTCGCCCTCACCACCCGCTTCACCGACGGCAGTTTCCGCCGCCTCGGCTGCCCCGCCGAGGAGATGGTCACCCGCCTCCTGCTCGAACAGGCCCGCGTCGCCCTCGACCTGTACGGCCTCCTCGACGAGGCCGTCACCGCCGCCCTGGAGCGCTTCGCGGACCGGGTGCACGAGGACGGGGACCGCCGGCAGACGGGTGGATCCGGCAGCTGGTTCACCCCGTTCGACGCCGACCGGTACGTGCACCCGTACGCCGTCGACGCCTACCCCGACGGGGGCCCGGGCCCGGGTCCTGATTCCGGCCCGGGCGAGCCGGCCGGAGGCCGTACCGAGGAGTGCTCGGAGGAGACCGAGGGCGCCTGACCGGCGGTCGTGGCCGAGGCCGTGCCCGTGCCGTGGCCGTGCCCATGTCGCGCCCGTGCCCGTGTCGTGCCGCGCCTCTGCCGTGTCCGTGCCGTGCCAGCGCCCGTGCCGTGCCTCTGCCCGTGCCGCGCCTGTACCCGTGCCGCGCCTGTGCCGTGCCCGTGCCCGTGGCTGTGGTCGTGACCAGGTCACGGCCGCAGCCACCGGGTCAGTCCGACAGGTCGCCGAACATGCCCGGCTCGTACGCACCGCCCTGCTGGCGCGCGATCACGCCCAGCCGGTTCGCCGCGTTGACCTGGGCGACCAGCGACACCAGGGCCGCCGTCCGGTCGTCGTCGTAGTGCTTGCGCACCTCGGCCCAGGTCTCGTCCGAGACGCCCGTGCCGGCGTCCGCGAGCCGGGTGCCCTCCTCGGCCAGCGCGAGCGCGGCCCGCTCCGCCTCGGTGAACACCGAGGACTCGCGCCAGGCCGCCACCAGACCGAGCCGCACCGGGCTCTCGCCGGCCGCCGCCGCGTCCTTGACGTGCAGGTCCAGGCAGAAGCCGCAGCCGTTGATCTGGCTGATCCGCACCGACACCAGCTCCTGCGTGGTCTTCGGCAGCGTCGACTGCGTGATCACCAGGCTGGCGTTGCCGAAGCGCTTGGCGAACCGGCCGCCGACCTCGTTGGCCATGATGTTGAAACGGGGTTCCATCGATCGTCCTCACTCGTCTCGACAGGGGCGTGCGCCCTGTCCGACCACGAGACGCCGCCGCCCCGGATCCCGTGACACGGCCCGCCGAGTGACCTGCGCCACTGCTCCGCGGTGTCACAAGGCGGCACCCGGCGGCGTCCTGTGCGCGTGACACCGACAGAAGCGAACGCACAAGAACGGAACGGGCTGGAGCGCAGCGAGCAGGAGCGCAAGGGGCAGGAGCGGCCGGTGACGTATGAGCACGACGCGCACGAGGGCGGCTCCGGCGGCCGGATGGACGCCGCGACCGACGCCTTCGTCGCCCACCGCAACCTCCTCTTCACCGTCGCCTACGAGATGCTCGGCTCGGCCGCCGACGCCGAGGACGTCCTCCAGGAGACCTGGCTCAAGTGGGTGGGCGTCGACCTCGACGCCGTACGCGAGCGGCGCGCGTACCTCGTCAGGATCGCCACCCGGCTCGCGCTCACCCGGCTGCGCACCCTCGCCCGCCGCAAGGAGTCGTACGTCGGCCCCTGGCTGCCCGAGCCGCTGCTCACCGCGCCCGATGTCGCCGAGGACGTCGAACTCGCCGACAGCGTCTCCATGGCGATGCTCCTCGTCCTGGAGACGCTGCTGCCGACCGAACGCGCGGTGTTCGTGCTCCGGGAGGTGTTCGGGCTCGAGTACGACGAGATCGCCGAGGCCGTCGACAAGTCCCCGGCCGCCGTCCGGCAGATCGCCCACCGGGCCCGCGCCCATGTCGCCGCCCGCCGCCCGCGCGGCGCGGTCTCCGCGGCCGAGACCCGGGGCGCCCTCGACGCCTTCCGGCAGGCCGTCGAGACCGGCGACCTCCAGGGCCTGTTCGACCTGATCGCACCGGACGTGGTCCTGCTGACCGACGGCGGCGGAGTCGTACGGGCCGCGCTGGAGCCCGTCGTCGGCGCCGAGCGGGTGGTCGCCGTGCTCGCCCGGATCGCCGCGCTCGCCATCCTCAGGCCCGCCCAGATCAACGGCTGTCCGGCGCTCGTCGTGCACGTCGACGGCGAGCCCGACACGGTGCTGGCGATCCGCGTCGACGACGGCCTGGTCACCGGCCTGTACGCGGTGCGCAACCCCGAGAAGCTGTCGCGGATCGGCGCGGAGGCGCCCCTCGGCCGCTGACTCCCGGCCGCCCGGCCCCCGCCGGCTCCCGGCCGAGCCGCCCGACCCCCGGCCGGCCCGGCCGCCGAGCTTCTGGCTCCCGCCGGCAGGCCCGGCGACGCTCCCGGCTCCCGCCGAGCCGCCCGCCCCTCCCGGCCGGCCCGGCCGCCGAGCTTCTGGCTCCCGCCGAGCCGCCCCGCTCCCGCCGGACGGCCCGGCTCCCGCCGAGCCGCCCGGCCCCCGCCGAGCCCGCGGCCCCTCGGCCACCCAGCCGCCCCCCCGCCGGGCCCCGGCCGCCGGGCCGCCCCCCGCCGGGCCCCGGCGGGTAGGCTCGGCGGGGCCGCCGGGCCGCAGAGGACAGAGGAGAGACAGTGTTCGTCAAGGTGTGCGGGCTCGCCACGACCGCCGACATCGACGTGGCCGTCGAGGCCGGCGCCGACGCGATCGGACTGGTGATCAGCGGGACCAGCGTCCGCGGCCTGGAGCGGGAGCACGCGGCGCGGCTCGCCGCGCACGCGCCGGCCGGTGTGCTGTCCGTCCTCGTCGTCAACGACACGCCCGCCGTCGAGGCCGCCGGGCTCGCCCGGGAACTGGGCGTCGGCGCCCTTCAGTTGCACGGCGGCCACTACCGAGCGGAGGACTTCGCGGCCGCCGCCCGGGTCTTCCCGCGGCTGTGGCGGGCCACCTCCCTCAAGGAGCGGCCGGACACCCGCGTCGGCGCCCACGGCGAGGAGGTGCTGCTGCTCGATTCGCCCCGCGCCGGTTCCGGGGCGCGCTGGGACCTGTCGCTGCTCGACGGGGCACGTCCCGAAGGGACGTGGCTCCTCGCCGGCGGCCTCGACCCCGAGAACGTCGCCGAGGCGATCGCCCAGGGCCGCCCGTGGGGCGTCGACGTGTCCAGCGGCGTCGAGTCGGCGCCCGGCGTGAAGGACCACGACCGGATCCGCGCGTTCGTCGCCGCGGCGAAGGCCGCCGCCTGATCCCGCTCCCGGCCTGCTCGGAGCCCGTTGTCAGACCCTGCCGATAGCGTGCGGGGCGTAGGGAAAGATCCGCACTCGCTCCGGGGGTAACGACCGTGGACATCCTGCTCATCGCCGGCCTGTGGCTCGACGGCTCCGCCTGGGACGCCGTCGTGCCCGAGCTCACCGCGCTCGGGCACCGTCCCGTGCCGCTCACCCTCCCCGGCCAGGGCGACGGCGCCGCCTCCGCCACGCTCGACGACCAGCTCGCGGCCGTGCTCGCCGCCGTCGACGCGGCCGACGGGCAGGTCCTGGTGGTGGGGCACTCCGCCGCGTCGAGCCTGGCCTGGCTGGCCGCCGACGCGCGCCCGGAGAAGGTGGCCAAGGTCGCCCTGATCGGCGGCTTCCCCGCCCCCGACGGACGGGCCTACGCGCCGTTCTTCCCGATCGAGGACGGCGCCATGCCGTTCCCGGGCTGGGGCCCCTTCGAGGGACCGGACGCCGCCGACCTCGACCAGGAGACCCGGGACCGCCTCGCGGCCGCCGCGCTCCCCGTCCCCGAGGCGGTCGCCACGGGAGAGGTGCGCCTGACCGACGAGCGCCGCTTCGACGTGCCGGTCGTGGTCGTCTGCCCCGAGTTCACGCCCGCCCAGGCCAAGGAGTGGATAGCCGGAGGCGAGAGCCCGGAGCTGGCCAGGGCCGCGCACGTCGAGTACGTCGACATCGACTCCGGGCACTGGCCCATGACCACCCGCCCCCGCGAACTGGCCCGCGTCCTCGCCGAGGCGGCGACGGTCTAGGGGCCGGCCTCGCCGCGCTCCGGCTCCCGGTCCGCCACCCAGCGCCAGAAGTCGACCATCATCCGCTCGTAGCGGATGCCGAACTCCAGGGCCTCGCGCTGGCCGCGGGTGAGCAGTTCGCCCACCGACGCGGCCAGCGACTCGTACTCGTCCAGGGTGCGGGTGTGCTCGGTGATCTGGACCGGGGCGTGGACGCCGGGGCTCGCGCCGAACCAGAGCTTGAGGATGCCGCGTTCGCGCGCCTCGACCGGGACGAACGCGGGATCGTCCAGCCAGCCGCGCAGCGCCCGCGCGCCCTCCTCCGTCACCCGCAGGAGCCGCCGGTTCCGTCCGCCCTCGCGCCGCACCTCGGTGAGCAGGCCCGCCTCCAGGAGCCGGTCGCACTGCGCGTACACCTGCGCGTGCGGCACGGACCAGAACGGCGCGACCGTGCGGGCGGCCTCGACCTTCACGTCGTACGGGCTGGCCTCGCCCAGCTTGTCGATGATGCCGAGCACCAGGAAGGAGGGCGTGGTCAACCGAACGTCAGGCATGCCGCGACCGTACACGCAGCGGCGGGGCCTACGGTCGGTCGGCGACGGCTGCGGCCGCCCGGTGGCGGGTCCACAGCAACTGCCCGGATACGCCCGTCGCGAGCAGCCCGGTGACCAGGCCGCCCAGACAGGCCGCGGCCCCGGACGACCAGTCGACGTCGCCCGCGTGCACGGCGAGCAGCACCGCGACCGCGAGCGAGACGACCGGGACGGCGAGCAGGGCCGGGCGGATGCGCGCCAGGTCGTCCTCGGCGAGCGAACCGAGCACGCCGACGCCGAGCGCCAGCGCCCACACGCCGAGGCCCTGCGCGTCGGCGCGGCTCACCTGCCACGGCACCAGCGGGCCCCAGAAGCCCGGCGCCACGAGCAGCCCCGCGCCGACCCCGGTCCAGCCCGCGCCGAGCAGCGCGAGCGGCGGCTTCGTCCAGCCGGGCAGCGGGGCGGTCCGCGCGGCGGACCGGGGCACCGGAGCGGGCTCGCGGTACTGGAGCGCCAGGCACACCACCGCGCCGAGCGCGAGCAGCGCGAGCGTCGCCACCCAGCCCAGGCTGAACATGACGATCAGGATCGGCCCGCCGGTCACCACCCGCAGCGCGCCGCCGTTCACCAGCGACACCGTGAACAGGCCGACGAGGACGACCGCGAGCGGCCACACCAGGGTGCGGACCTCCTCCCAGGTGCCGGCCCGGCCGATGGTGAGCAGCGCGGGCGCCGTGCCGAGCATCGCGGCCCCGAGCAGCCCGGGGCTCAGCGCCTCGGGCGAGGTCCAGGGGCCGGCCGCGTGACCGGTGACGCTGGCGATGACGAGCAGGGCGCCGACGCCGACGCTGATCAGGGCCACGACCGTGCTCAACACGACCACGCCCACGGCGAGTTCGCGTCCGCCGCCCGCCGCCTGCTGTTCCGTGCGCTCGCTCATGAGGGGCTCCTCTACGGATGGGTCCGAGGTGTGCGGGCCGGCGCCGTGGCCGCGGGGACGCGCCGCGGTCTGCGGGCCGCCTCCCGGCCGTACAGCACGCGCAGGCTGACCACGGCGTGGGCGCCGAACGCCAGGAAGCCACAGCCGATGCCCGCCCCCGCGACCAGTGCCGTCAGCGGGTCGAGGCCCAGCGAGCGCTCGCACGCCACCGCCGTGCCCGCGGAGAAGGCGGGCGCCAGGAGCAGCGCGAGCAGGTGCGTGCGCCACTCCTCGCGCGCCCACACCGCGCCGCGCCGCCCCGCGCGCAGCGCGCGCAACTGCAGGACGGCGACGACGGCGACGTACGGGACGAGATGGGCGAGCAGCAGCCGACGCCCCTCGGTGCCGTGGTCGAGGAAGCCGCGCGCGAGCCACGCCAGACCGGCCGCGCCCGCCGCGTACCCGACGGCGAGCACGGGCCACGGGCTCCAACTGCCGGAGATCAGTGGATGGTTGGCGCGCCGGTCCAGGGCGCGGGAGGCGAGCAGCGCGCCGAAGACGACGAGCAGGCCGAGGTGCATGATCGCCACGCGGTTGACGTCCTGGAGCGAGAGGCCCGGGTAGAGCACGGGCAGCGCGCCCCACTCGAGCCGCAGCAGCGGCGCGGTCATCAGATAGCCGTAGCAGAGCAGCATCCACCGCTGGTGCAGCTCCGGCAGCCCGGTGACGGCGGTGAGGATGCCGAACGTGACGCCGAAGACCGTGCCGGCCAGGATCGTCGCGAGCACGATCCAGAACGCCGCTCCGCTGAACGCCTCTTCGGGCCGGGTCCGGGCCAGATAGAGCGCGGCGCCGGCCATCGACACGTAGACGACCGCCGCGTACGCGATGCCGAGGGCGCGGTGCAGCCGGACCCGCCGCCGGACCGCGGTGAGCAGCTGCGCCGGGCCGAGCAGCATGAGCAGCCCGCCGAGCACCGAGTGCAGGATCAGCGGGAGCAGGCTGCGGGTGTACGGGCCCGTCCGGTCGCGGACGGCGGCGGCCACGTACTCGGGCGAGACCGACCGGCCCAGCAGCCATTCGCCGAACGCGGGTGCGCCGGGCCGCGCGTACGGCCAGAGCTCGGTCATCGCGATCGGCGCGTAGGCGAGGCAGGTCACCGTGACGGCGACGGCGGCGACCCGGCCCCACCGCACCCCGGTGGATCGTGGCATGACGACTCCTCGATAGTCCTTTCTGGACTATCGAGGAAGGTAGAGGCAACCCCCGCCCCGGTCAATGCCTCGAACGGCCAGGACGGGGACGGGGGTTGGGGGCGGCGTCAGCGCAGCGGGCGGTCCAGGCGCACCCGCACCAGCTCCGTCTCGACGCCGCTGTCGACCAGTCGGCCGTCCGCGTCGAAGGCGCCGCTGCCGTCCGTCATACCGAAGTCGTTGTCGTCGATCAGCACCAGCGTCCGGGAGTCCTCGACCGTGATGCCCTCGATCTTGCCGGGGACGCCGTCGAGCGCGCCCAGGTCGACCACCAGGCGCTTGGCCGGCACCGGCACGCCGGCGGCCGCCGGATCGGCCAGCTGCTCCAGGGCCGGCGTGGTGCCGGCCGCGTCCCAGGCGGAACCCAGGATGTCCGAGCCCCGCCGCAGCCGGATCTCGTAGAGACGCGCGGCCTTGTCGGTGCGCTCCTCGACCATCAGCCGGTCGCCGCCGAGCGCGACGAGCGCGGAGATCTTCAGCTCCGAGGTCCTGGTCTGGCCGGGCTCGACCGTCCCGACCGGGTCGAAGCGGTACGCGTACTCGCCCGTGACCTCGCCGCGGCGCGGCGAGAAGCGCAGCAGCCGGGTGGTCCGCGACTCCTCGCCGCTCGCCTTGTCCGGGTTGAGCAGCGGGCTCTGCAGCGCGAGCACCAGGTCGCCGTCGGGCAGCAGGGCCAGGCCCTCGAAACCGCGGTTGACCTTGCGCTTGAGGTAGACCGACGGCAGCGCCTCGACCACCGGGTAGTCGGCCCCGGTCAGGCCGAGTCCCTGCGGCACGTACCGGGCGAGCACCCGCCCGCGCGGCGAGACGTGCACCAGCGAGGGACCGTACTCGTCGGCCAGCCAGAAGCTGCCGTCCCGGTCCCGCACCAGGCCCTCCGTGTCCAGACCGTTCGGGTCGTACGCGAGCGGGGTGGCGGCGGCGTAGTCGTACGGGGCCTCGTCGCGGCCCGGCTGGTTCGGCAGTCCGGTCACGGCGCGGCCCGAGGCGGTGGTGAGCGGGATCGCCTCCAGGACCTCGATGCGGTCGCCGACGGCACGGATCCGCACGACGGCCGGGTCGAAGCCGGGCACCGGGAAGGTGCGCCGCTTCTCCTTGCCGACGGCGATCTGGCCGTTCGGTCCGCGGTCGGTGACGGTCCAGTACTCGCCGGGCCGCTCCGCCGGATAGAGGTCGCTGCCGATGCCGCCCAGGTCGATCCCGCGGTCGTCGGCGACGCTGCCGGGCAGCAGCCGGTTGCTGAACGCGGCCAGCGGGATGTCGGGCAGGGTGGCGGTGGACACCACCCGGGGCCCGTCGGACTCGTGGGCCGGCGCACCCTGGGCCGGCCGGGCGACGGCGGTCAGGGCGAGCGCGGCGGACAGCGGCAGGACGACGGCGGCCGGGCGCCGGAGCGCCCGGGACACGCGAGAGGCGTTGGTCATGGCCGGATCGTGATCGTCGCGGGTGAGGCACGGGTGGCGGCCGGGGGATGGGCGGGTGAACCGGGAGTGGCGGGCGGATCCGACCCGGCTTCAGGTACGGCGCACGGAGGGGTGCTCGCTGATCCAGCGGGCGGCGATCAGGCCGGAAAGGGCGGTGAGCACCGCCGCGGCGACGACGGTGGCGTTCAGGCCGAGGACGTCCGCGAGGACGCCGGCGACGAGGGCGCCCACCGCGTAGCCGAGGTCGCGCCAGAAGCGGTACGTGCCCAGGGCGCCGGCCCGCCAGGCCGGGTGGGCGTGGTCGGAGACGGAGGCGAGGAGCGCCGGGTAGACCATCGCCGTGCCGAGGCCCAGGAACACCGCCGAGAGAACACCGGCGAGCAGCGGGCGGTCGAGCAGGACGAGCGCGAGGACGAAGCCCACGGACTGGACGAGCATGCCGGTCACGATCAGCGGCTTGCGGCCGATACGGTCCGCCAGATGGCCGGTGGGGATCTGGCCGAAGCCCCACAGCAGCGGGTAGAGGCCCTTGATCAGGCCGATCGCGGCGAAGCCGAGGCCGTGGTCGGTGAAGAGCAGCGGGAAGACGCCCCAGGTCAGGCCGTCGTTGAGGTTGTTGACCAGACCGGCCTGGCTGGCGCCGCGCAGCGAGCGGTCGCGCCACGAGGTCCGTACGAAGGTCTCCCGCAGGTGTGGCCGCCCAGCCCCCGACAAGGCCGGGTGCCGGGCGAGTTCGAGGGCGACGTGCCCGGCGGTGTCCCGGACGACGAGCGAGAGGCCGAGCCCGGCCGCCACGAAGACCACGCCGATGAGCTCGGGCACGGGCCGCAGCCCGTACGCGGTGGCGAGATAGCCGGTGAGCAGCGCGGTGGCGCCCACGGCCGCGTATCCGGCGGCCTCGTTGAGCCCGGTGGCCAGGCCCCGGCGAGCCGGGCCGACCAGGTCGATCTTCATGTTGACGGTCATCGACCAGGTCAGCCCCTGGTTGACGCCGAGCAGGACGTTCGCCGCCACGATCAGGCCCCAGGTCGGCGCGTACGCGAGCACGAAGGGCACGGGGACCCCGATCAGCCAGCCCGTGAGCAGCAGTTGGCGTCGCCGGAAGCGGGCGGTCAGGGCGCCGGCGGCCAGATTGGTCAGGGCCTTGGTGAGGCCGAACGCGATGATGAACGAGAAGACGGCCAGGTCGCTCCCGAGCCCGAAGACCTCGGTCCCGATGAGCGGCACCGTGGTCCGCTCCAGACCGACGAGCCCGCCCACCGCAGCCGTGACGACCACGAGCAGCGCGAACTGTGCGCGGTTCTCGCGCAGCCCGAGGCGGAGCTGTTCCATCGCCGAATCCTCCTCTCCCGGATGCCGGCGGGAAGGCCGACATGTCCGAAACCTACGTCGTCAGCGGTGCGGAACCGCGCTAGGGCAGGTTATACCCCGGGGGGTATTTGACGCGGACGGTGAGCCGGGTCTACGGTCGTGGCCAGATACCCAGGGGGGTATGAAGAGTCGCCTCTTGGGCCCGACGCAACGGAGATCCGCCGTGTTCTTCAGCCAGTACTACCTCGACTGCCTCTCCCAGGCCTCGTACCTGATCGCGGATGAGACCACCGGTCAGGCCGTGGTCGTCGACCCGCGCCGGGACGTCTCCGAGTACCTCGCCGACGCCCGCGCCCGCGGCTTCACCGTCGTCGGCGTGATCAACACCCACTTCCACGCCGACTTCGTCGCCGGCCACCTGGAGATGGCCGACGAGACCGGCGCCTGGATCGGCTACGGGCGGCGCGCCGAGACCGAGTACCCCATCCGCAAGCTGGCGGAAGGCGAGCGCGTCGCGCTCGGTGACGTCGTCCTGGAGGTCATGGAGACGCCCGGCCACACGCCCGAGTCGATCAGCGTCCTCGTGTACGAGCACGCCGCCGACCCCGTCCCGTACGGCGTGCTCACCGGCGACGCCCTCTTCATCGGCGACGTCGGCCGCCCCGACCTGCTCGCCTCCTCCGGCGTCACCGCCGAGGAACTCGGCGCGATGCTCCACCACAGCGTCCAGCACAAGCTCATGGGCCTGCCCGACGAGGTCCGCGTCTTCCCGGCGCACGGCGCCGGCTCGGCCTGCGGCAAGAACCTGTCCACCGAGAAGCAGTCGACGATCGGCGCACAGCGCGCCACCAACCACGCCTGCGCGCCGATGAGCCGCGAGGACTTCGTCGCCCTCGTCACCGCCGGCCACTCCGCCGCGCCCGGCTACTTCGCGTACGACGCCGAGCTCAACCGCAAGGACCGCGCCCGCTACGACCTGACGGCGGCCGCCCGGCCGCTGGCGCTCGCCGACTTCGCCGCGCTGCGCGAGCGCGGCGCGGTCGTGGTCGACGCCCGCGGTCCGCAGGACTTCGCCGCCGGTCACTTCCGCGGCGCGCTCAACGTGCCCGCCGACGGCCGCTTCGCCGAGCAGGCCGGCACCGTCCTCGACCCGGCCGCCGAACTCGTCGTCATCGCTCCGCAGAACCGCGAGGAGGAGATCGTCACCCGGCTCGCCCGAATCGGCTTCGACCGCGTCGCGGGCTACCTCCGGAGCGCCGACGACGCCCTGGTGGCCCTCGCCGACCAGGTCACCCCCGCCAGCCGCGTCACCGTCGCGCAGCTGCGGGCCGCGCTCGAAGGCCAGGCGCCGCCGGTGGTCGTGGACGTCCGCGGCGAGGGCGAACGCGAGGCGAACGGCGTCGTCCCCGGCGCGGTTCACATCGCCCTCGCCGAACTCCCCGGGCGACTCGCCGAACTCCCCACCGACCGTCCCCTCGTCGTGCACTGCGCCGGCGGCCACCGCTCGTCCATCGCCGCCGGCCTGCTGCGCCACCACGGCTTCACGGACGTCTCCGACCTCCTGGGCGGATACACGGCGTGGGCCCTCGCGGAGAACGGCGCCGCAGCCGCACGCTGAGGGGAGCGGGGGCCGTGCAGGGGGCCGCGTTCGGGACGGCCCCCGCGCGTCGGC